>JAZFSI010000107.1:0-2202 GCA_036446075.1 Fidelibacterota bacterium | reverse complement strand
AAATCATAAATAAAGGCCAGCGCCAGGAATTGGTTTCGTTGCGCACAATTGCAAATGTTGCCATGCATTGAGCCGCAAAAACATAAAAAACCATTAAGGACAGGGCCGTAAGCACAGTATAAACGGGCAGGCCTGTTACCGGATCGCGATCATTTTTTAAGGCCGTAGATAAATTTATCACTTCATTTTCAGTGTCTTCAACGTTATAAATTGTCGCCAGGGTACTCACCACAACTTCTCTGGCAGCAAAGGAAGTTAACAGACCAATCCCAATTTTCCAATCAAAGCCCAGGGGCTTAATCAAGGGTTCCAGGGCATGTCCAATTTTTCCGGCATAACTATGATGAATAGGATTTTCATAAACGCTGGTTTCATCAATTTTCGGGTAGGATGCCAAAAACCATAATAAAATGGATATAGCCATAATAATTTTACCTGCATTCATCACAAATAATTTTCCGCGCACGTAAACCTGGCGTAAAACCGAGCGAAATAAAGGAATATGATAGGGCGGCAGTTCCATGACAAAAGAGGATGTGCCCTTGGTTTTTATAAACCGGCTGAAGATTTTGGCCAGAATTAGGGCGCTAAAAGTACCCAGGAAATACATAAACACCAGGGTCAGCCCTTGAAGTTTTAAAAATCCCCAGATTGTAACGGCAGGAATGAAGGTTCCGATCATTAGGGCATAGATAGGCAATCTGGCGCTGCAGCTCATTAAGGGCAGTATTAAAATTGTTATTAATCTTTCTTTCCAGCTGTCAATAGTCCTGGTAGCCATAATCCCCGGTATTGCGCAGGCATATCCGCTCATTAATGGCAGCACAGAGCGGCCATGAAGTCCAACGGCCCTCATCAGCCTATCCAGCATAAAAGCCACCCGGGCCATATATCCCGAATCTTCCAGTAAAGTCAGAAAAAATACAAGTATGAGAATCTGGGGCAGGAAAATAATAATCGCTCCGGCTCCCCCCATGACGCCTTCGACCAGAATATCTCTCAGCATTCCTCCAGGTAAATAAAATACTATCTGGGTACTGAGCCAGCTGACTCCGCCGCCTATCCAATCCATGGGCAGGGCAGCCCAGGTAAAAATGGCCTGAAAAATAAAGTATAAAATGCTTACAAATATTAAAGGTCCGAATATACGGTGAGTAAGTATCCGGTCAGCTTTTTCACTTCTTGACCGATGGTTTAATCTAAAATCCTGACGACCATTAATTTCTTCTAAAATTCCGTCGATAAATTGATATCGCAAGGTAGCTTCCAGGATGCGGTGGCTGATTCCTTTGTTTTCTATATTTTCTACGGCCTGATTTCTAATTTCAGTTAATGAATTGAATAAATTAATCGGGTCCGTCCAGGATTTTTTGATTCTCGAATAGGCCTCAAGCGCTGATTTTCGGGTAGCCAGTCTGAGTGCCTGGGCCAAAGCCAGGCGCTTTTTATAACCCAGGTTTTGTCTCATAAAATCAACCAGGGGAATTAAGGCCGACTCAACCCCGGCATTCAGGATCAAGGGAAAATCCTGCGACTTATTTTCACCTTTAAAACCGTTGACAATAGCGGTTTTTAGTTCGTTAATACCCCATCCTTCCTTGGCAGAAAGAGGCACAATCGCTCTCGTTCCCAGTTTTTTCCCCAGTTTAACAAGATTTATTGATTTTCTTTTTCCATCCACCCTGTCCATCATGTTCAGCGCCACCACAACAGGCAGGCCCAGGTCCAGAAGCTGGGAAGTTAAATACAGATTTCTGCTCAAATTGGAAGCATCAATGACAGATACAATTACGGCGGGAGGATTTTCCCCATGAATCCAATCCAGAATTTGTTCTGATACAATTCGCTCATCAAAAGATTCAGGCGTCAAACTGTAGGTTCCCGGAAGATCCAGAAGTTCAAACGGAGATTTCACCCCTGCCTTAACGTTCCCAATTTTCTTTTCGACAGTTACACCGGGATAGTTGGATACTTTTTGATTTAACCCGGTCAGCAAATTAAAAATTGCAGTCTTTCCGCAGTTAGGATTTCCTACCAGAGCCGCCCAGGGCTGAGCTGTGGATATTTTGTCCGGAGGCGAAGTGAAATGAGTTTTCATTTAGAAAGTAAAATATGCCGTGCGTCTTCCAGGCGCAGGGATACATAATAATCGCGAACTTTTATTTCAAGGGGTCCCTGGAAGGGTGTTTTCTTGATAAGTTT
>JAZFSI010000106.1:0-3107 GCA_036446075.1 Fidelibacterota bacterium | reverse complement strand
ACGAGGTCAAAGAGGTTCTCCGCATTCCAGAAAGCTATGGAAAGCGGTTCTGACTGCTGACTGCAGCCGAACATCAGAACCATAATTGCGGCGCTTAAAATTATTTTATATTTTTTCATATTTCCTGGGAACCTTTTATTAAAACATGTGTCTAAACATCTTAGAGCAAGCGCGGTATTATTGCCAACTCCTTCTACTTTTACCCTCCTTGGTTTGGCTCGCGCTTGCTCTATTTTTTTATTAAATTTCATTTATTACGCAGAGATAACCTGATGGGCACTCCTGTCAAGGCAAACTCTTCCCGCATCCTGTTTTCCAGAAAACGGCGATATCCCAAGGGCACCAGGCGGGGATAGTTGGTAAATATGGCGAAAACCGGGGGCTGTATATGAACCTGGGTCATATACTTTAAACTGATAGCCTTCCCCTTCGTTGCCGGCGGTGATTGGCGTTGGACAACAACCTGAAGAAATTTGTTCAGGCGGGAGGTAGGTATGGAAATTTGCCGTGCCAGATAAACTTCTGAGGCGATTTTCAATACTTTGGATACGCGTTGTTTAGTCAGGGCCGAGATGTAGAGGACAGGATAATTTTCCAGGGCTTTGAACTGGTAGTTCATTTCGTCTGTAAATTTTTTAAGGGTATCCGTCTCTTTTTCGATCAGATCCCATTTATTAACGATGATTACCAGGCCCTTGCCTTTTTTTATAACCAGATCTAAAATGGCTTTGTCCTGCTTGCCGAATCCTTTTTGAGCATCGATCAGGACCGCAGCCACGTCGCAATGTTCTATGGCCCGGATAGTGCGCACATTGCTGTAAAACTCGATATTATCCAAAATCTTGCTTTTCCTGCGCATTCCAGCCGTATCTACCAAGGTAATTTCCTGACCGTAATATTTAAGTTTTGTATCGATAGAGTCCCGGGTGGTTCCGGCCAGGGGCGTAACAATGGTTTGCTCTTTTTTCAGGAGGCTGTTTAAAAGAGATGATTTACCCACGTTGGGCATGCCAACTATAGCCAGCTTAAGACCTTTAGACATTTCCGGAGACAGTTCGGGTTTTCCCATATCCAGCTGCTTTAAAATGCCGTCTAAAAGATCTCCTGTCAGGCGACCGGTCAGAGCCGAGACCGGAAAAACAGGGGAAGTACCCAGGCTGTGAAAATTGTGGATCTGTTCGTCCTGGCTAAGGGAATCGCACTTATTTACAACCAGCAGGGCCGGTTTGCCCGTCTCCCGTACAAATTGTGCCAAGGTCAGGTCACTGGCAGTGGGATCGTGGCGGCCATCGACCATGAACAGGATTAAATCCGCTTCTCCGATGGCGGCCTGGGCCTGCTCCCGTACAGCCGAGTTGAATATATCCAGATCTTCCGGGATATAACCGCCCGTATCCACAAAAGTAAATTTATGGCCCACCCATTCCATATCGCCGTAAATACGGTCCCTGGTGATGCCCTCTATTGGATCCACTATTGATTTCCGCTGGCTCAAAACACGGTTAAAAAAAGTGGATTTGCCCACATTGGGGCGGCCCACAATTGCGATTAAGGGATTTCTCATTTTATAATTCTTCGATAAGTTTAAAAAAGTCCTGCGGTTCGTCACTCGTAATTTTAAACGGTATTCCCAGTTGTTCTGTTATGTCTTCTAAGGACATATCATCAATAGTTACATCCCCCGCTTCCCGGATGATGCGGTCGCTGAATATAACAGCGTCACCGAGGTCCTGTCCTTTCAGCTGCTCTACTATATCCTGACCTGTGAGCAATCCTGTGACGGTTACATTATCGGCACCCATAAAATTATTTTTAATGGGGCTGTAATTTACTTCCAGGCCCGGGACAGCTGCGAGCAGAGGAATGAATTTTTCCCTGAAATAACTGGAAATCAGCATTCCGGAACCTATTGTTATTTTTCGGGGAGTTTTAATATTGGGATTTATATCCCCCATCCCTTTAGTCCAGCGCTCCATAAACAGGGGTACCTGGCCCACGCCGTTTTCATCTAATTCTATATTTTCGTAAAACTTAAGACCAGGCAATGTATTGCCCAACTTTAAAAACCATTCGTCGCTGGGGAAAATAAAGCGGCTCCCGTCTTCCTGTTTATATTTTGCATCCAATTTTTCTAGTTCTTTTAGAAAATTCCGGGCGTATGCTTTGCTTACCGGAGGAATATTGGTCAGTCCGTCCCGATGCCCTGTTAGACCAACCGGTACAATAGCCAGTGATTTTGCAGCAGGCAAAAATTGATGAATATCGGCCACGGTCTGCCATAAATAATCACCGTCATTCCAGGTGGGGCAAAGTACAATCTGGGAATGGAGTTCTATCCCGTTTTCGGTCAGGTATTTAAATTTATCCAGGAAAAAATCGTCTTTCCCGTACAGGAACATTTGTTTTCGTCTTTCAGGATCAGTTACATGCACGGATATATACAGGGGGCTTAAGCGCTGCTCTACCACCCGCTCCATTTCTTTCCAGCCCATATTGGTCATGGTAATATAATGACCATGTAAAAATGACATGCGGAAATCGCCGTCCCGGAAGTAGAGTGCTTTGCGCATGTTTTTTGGATTTTGATCTACAAAACAGAAAATGCAGTCGTTGGCGCAGGAGCGGACCTTAAAATCAGCAAATTCCAGCCCCAGATTATCGTCGTATTCCTTTTCAATATCGAATTCCCGAACCTGCCCATTCTGGCGGACACGAAGCAGAACTTTCTCTGCGGATATTTTAAAACGGTAGTCAATTATATCCTTAACCCTGCGTCCATCGATGGCTTCGATGTCCGCTCCGATTTTCAATCCCAGGCCAGCGCCAGTGCTGCCCGGTTCTATAGCCGTAATTTTCATCCCGGAATTTAATACTTTTAGCTCCGTATTTGGAACAATCAGTATTGCTGAAAATGACGGGAAAAGTTGCAAGGAATAATTCTTTGAATTTTTCCTGAGTGACGGGAAAAAATCTCTGATTTTTTCAGTGACGCGTGACGAGTGACGAGTAAAAATAAAGTTCCTGATACAGTCGTTTCGCTCATTACTGGGGAGGCAGTTGGCAGATTTCAGAGGTCAGAGGGAAAAGAAAAAATATAAAATTAATTC
>JAZFSI010000105.1:0-3609 GCA_036446075.1 Fidelibacterota bacterium | reverse complement strand
GCATCTGGAAAAATCTCAAATAATTCTTGAGCGATAAAACCTGTTGAAGGATTTCCTAATCCAACCCACTCAAAATCTCTGACTCTTATTTTCTTTAAATCGTTTAAATTATAATCTGTGTCCTTTATATTTTCTTTTAATCTTCTATCTGATGTTGTGCTATAAGTTACTCCAATACTACTTCCTACAATGTTTCCTGCTATCCCACCAGAATTATAAAAGCTGATAAAAGAGTTCGTACTAGCTTGAGTTGAAGCTCCGATAGAAAGGCGAAGAACATCAGCGTCGATTCCTGTCCCGATATTATTAAATGATACAATTGGATCATTGTTACTATTTCCTATTACTGATAATTTATTTGTGGGGCTTGAACTGCCTATTCCAACATACCCATTAGTTCCATCAATGCGCATTATTTCTGAAAGCACACCAGCCTTTCTCAAATTAAAAACCATACTTGATTCTTCGTTGCCGTCGTCTACAACATCCATTATAACTTCAAGAGTACCTTGGTTATGAATACCGGATTCATCTTCAATATAAAAGGATAATCCAGTTCCCAATCCTACTGACGGTGTTCCAGTAGTACTATGTTCTAATCGGATTAGATTTGTGACATTATTGCTTATTGCATCTTCCATTTTAATGTGCAGTAATTCTTCTGGATTCGATGTTCCAATCCCAATATTTCCATTGGAATGGATTCTCATTTTCTCTGCTCCTCCTGCTGTAAATACAATGGCATCATTATCTGAACCCAGATTAATCATCTCTGAGTTAGCCCCCATAATGATGCCATTAGTAACTGTCACAACATTTCCGTCATTTACCAGTATGGCCGATTCAACCCAGCCTGAACCATCCCAGCGCAGCGTATTATTAACAGTACTGCCGGTCGCCAATGGATTAACCCAGGACAGCAGTCCCGCTCCGTTTGTGGATAGCAGCTGGTCGGCCGCTCCATCATTCGGAGGAAGTGTTAAAGTAAAACCTGCAGTCAAAGCGGGATTCGCAGATAGAGTGGTGGTATAACTACCGTAGGCTCTGCCGTCGTGTAAAACCAGAGCTCCCGCCTGGGTGCTGTTTCCTTCTCCCAGGATTAATGTTCCGCCTTCCACTGTCATATCTCCGCTGGCGGTCAAATCCGTATTATCATTTACAAGTGCGGTCGATTCCACCCAGCCTGTGCCGTTCCAGCGTATAGTATCATTTGCCGCAGTACCGCCGGGAACAGTACCTTCAACCGTAAACCAGCTTAAGGTGCCGGATCCATCTGTCTTCAATACTTGACCTGCAGATCCCGGATTTTCGGGTAAAGTATAGGCTGTGTTTTGAGTCATTTTATGCGCAGGTTTAAATTCAATCGAATAGTCTTTTGTCCCCTGCTCCGAGTAGAGCCGTATTAGTCCATCCCTGCCTCCGGTACCGGATTGAAGGTCCAGGAATGTTCCGGCTCCAGGATTATTGGTGCCCACACTAACACCCTCCAGAACACCTCCTTTTATTACTACTTTATCGCTGTCTTGAGCGGCCAGCGTTCCCAACTCAAGTGATGTCCATACCTCAGCTCCATCAGCAGAAAACCATCCTGTGCCGTCTCCGATCAGGAACTGTCCGATACTCCTGTCTGCTGTTGTCAATGATTCTAATACTTTATGGTAGGCCTGAATATCGGCACCAATACTCAGTCCCAGATTTAGGCGGGCGTTTTCTACATCTTTAGAACCCGTACCTCCCTTTACTATATCTAAAATATTTTTCATTTTATTTAGTTCAAGACTGCTTTCAATTACGTCAATATCAATTTCACTATTCTCTTCATCATCGTAAATACTGATTCTGCTGCTGGCTGCGTTAATATTTTTAAATTCCAGAATTGATTTTTGCTTCTGCTTAAATAATCCCGCTCCTCCTGTTCCCGTATTTGAAGCAGTATTAATTTCACCGGGAGAAATAGTATCCCCTGCGGTTAAATCAAATATCAGGCCCTGGGCATTCCGATAATAGAGCTTACTATCGCTCTCCAGTACGAATACATTTCCGTAACCGGAAGTATCTGCAGGAAAATCTCCCCCCTTTAAAATCAGTGATCCAGCTGCCGATAGGTCTCCCCGAGATAGGATATTCCCCGCGGTCTCAAGGTTAGAGCCTAACCTCAGGGTGTCATTTGCAGACATTAACATGCCATTCACATTTATATTGCCGTCGAAAATGGCATTACCTGCTATATGTAATAAGGCAGCTGGATCATCAGTTCCTATACCAACAGATCCTTCTGAAGGAAAAATATTACTTAAACCAATTACACTTCTTGAGCTCAAACTATAGGGTGTCGAGCTAAAACGGATTCTGGGAATCAATTCCGGATTTGTACCAATTTTTATGCCTAAAGAATATGGTCTGTCAAAAGGAAGTTCCAAGGCGTTGAGGCTGCCAAGTAAAACATTTATTATACCATTATTAACTCCCACTGAATCGTGAATTTCACTCCATAGACTCTGATCGCCGGATTCACTGGAATAAATTGAAAAAACCATAACATAAGATCCTTCAGCCAGAAAGCCCTGTTCATTTTTCAGCACCCCCTGATAACTAATGGTTATGGGAATACCCTCAATCAGATTTGTGCCGGAATAATTCACCTTATTTGTCTGGGACCAAACGCTAAAATGAATTATGCAAAATGCTGTTAGGAACGGTTTCAACCTCATAGTAAACCCCTGTTTATAAATAATGTAATTTTTTCCGGATTATCCCTAGGATAACAAATCGGAAATTTTTAAACAATATCAATAAGAAAAATTCTTATATCATATAATTTTATAATTCAGGCCAAAAGCCATAATTTTAAAAAATATTTCTAGATTTCGAACAGAATATATTAAACCAATAATTGAATAAATCCATTACGACTAAAATACTACAGTTTAATCTAATTCATACTTCCGGTCCGGATAGCTCGATAATAGAAATGAGCTTAAACTCTGACCCTTTTTTACGGACAATTTTTTTCTGATACGGTAGCGCATTTGTTCTACACCGCGGGGTGATATACTCAACAGGCTGGCAATTTCTTTGGTGTTCAGATTTAAACATAGAAAGGCACAAATTCTTATTTGCCCCGAAGTAAGGGACTTATCCAGCAAATATCGATGGAAACCAACATGAATATTTTCAAACCTTAATGAAAATTCCCCCCAATTATTAGAGTTAATCAATTCTGCGATTTCTGCATTTATTTTTCTTAGAATTTTGTTGTTCCCGTTAGTTCTTTCTATAGCAGAAAGTTGAGATTTTATCCAATAAAGTTTTTCTTTCAACTGGGCTGATAATATTGTTTCAATAATTATAATTTTTTTCAATCTTTCGATCTCGCTGCCGGTTTTGACACCGGATGTTTCAGTGTTTAAAGGATAGACAATGTGGATAATATATTCAATTTCACCAAATTCGTCAAATAAGGGAATAATAGTTTCCAGGAATATCTGCTTTTTCCCCCCGTGCTTGAATTCTATCGTTTTTCTACGGTTATTTTTTTTAAATATTTTCTTAGGGCATTTTGTTAATGGCTGATCACGGCCGTGAATTAATTCACAGCAGGATTTTCCT
>JAZFSI010000104.1:0-3193 GCA_036446075.1 Fidelibacterota bacterium | reverse complement strand
AATGGATGTAAGATTTCAATTCCGCCGGAGATTTTTGAATAAATTCTGCAGCTTCTACAAAAGCGTCAACAACCAGCTCTTCGGTCCTTTTTTCAGGAATAGACCTGGCGAATTTTGACATTCCTCCGGTCACCATAAAAACCGGTCTTTGCATCTGGGGTATTTTTAGTTGCTTTTTGCTGAATTTGATCATGGATGAATCCTAATTGAATAATTATTAAAAGAAATAAATTACGATTTATTTATGACCTGAATTTAAGTCAATCTATAAACGCCGGCTATTAAATAAACAATTAATCCGCTTCAAATTAAGTGCTTCAGCGTGGTCCTGAAAAAAAAGAAATGAAGGCCCGAGATGATTTAGATTAAAAATTTTAAATGATAGATTATTTACTTGGCTCCGGACTTAACCATAAAAGAAAAAAAACAGATGCAGTCTGAACGCAAGAAAATGATATGAAAAACATCATAACATTGATAATCCTGTTTGCAGTGTTGTAATTTTCAATTTGGATTAACGCAGAAATTTTAACAGGTATAGGATTTATGTCGGGACATAGCAAATGGGCCACAATCAAGCGGAAAAAATCGGTCACCGATGCCAAGCGCGGTAAATTATTTACAAAATTGATTAAGGAAATAATGATTTCGGCCCGTAATGGCGGCGGGGAGACTGATTCTAATCCGCGTCTCCGCCAGGCCCTTTTGACTGCCAAAGCAGCCAATATGCCCAATGACAATATAAAACGGGCCATCCAAAAGGGAACCGGTGAATTAGAAGGCCTTATTTATGAAGAATTAACCTATGAGGGTTACGGACCGGGAGGCGTGGCAGTATTCATGGAAATTCTGACCGACAATAAAAAACGTAGCGTTGCTGAAATTCGCCACATTATGAATAAATACGGCGGCAATCTAGGCGAAAACGGATCAGTATCCTGGATGTTTGATAAATTGGGACAAATTATTATTAAAAATAATCGAACCGATGAAGAAAAACTTTTTGAGAAAGCTCTGGAAAACGGTGCCCTGGATTTTTCGAACGAGGGAAATGAATTTTTAATATCCTGTTCCATAAGTGAAACTCCTGCCCTGTCGGAAAAATTAGAACAGGCCGGATATAAAGTCATTTCTTCCTCAGTAGAAATGGTACCTAAAAATTTCATTAAAGTAAAGGGAAAGGATTTAGAAAAATTATTAATTCTTTTAGAAATGCTTGAAGATTTAGAAGATATCCAGAATATTTATTCTAATTTTGATACGGACGATTCTGAATAAAATAATGGGGACTATAAGAATCATCGGAATTGATCCAGGTTTAGTAATTACAGGCTTCGGAATATTAGATCATGAGAAAAACCAAACCAGACTGGCAGCCTACGGGACCATAAGACCGCCTCGGAAAATCAGCCTGTCAGATCGACTGGAATATCTGAATTTTCATATGCTTGAAGTACTTGAAAAATTTGAACCGCAAAAAATGGCCATTGAAGACATCTTTTACAGTAAGAATTTTAAATCTGCATTAGGTCTGGGCCAGGCTCAGGCTGCCATAATTCTGGCGGCTGCTTCAAAAGGTATTCAGTGTACAGAATATGCTCCCAGAAAAATTAAAAGTTCTGTTGTGGGAAATGGCAATGCTGATAAAAGACAGGTGCAATATATGGTTAAATCTATTTTAAAACTGGAGAAACTCTTGTCTCCCCTTGATATTTCAGATGCAGTTGCAGTCGGTATCTGCCACCTTAACCAGAATAAGTATATATGAGTTTGATCGATTCAATCCGGGGCAGGTTATTTAGTAAAAATCCAACCTTTGTTATTATAGATATAAACGGTATTCGTCTGCGTCTGTCCATTTCTATTTCTACATTTGAATCTCTGCCGGATAAAGGCAGCCAGGTAGAATTATTAACCTACCTGCATGTAAGAGAAGATATACTTGATCTTTATGCTTTTAAAAACGAAGCAGAAAGGGAATTGTATTTTAACCTTAATACAATCTCCGGAATCGGTCCGCGCTCGGCCATGAATATACTTTCGGGCACGAATCCGGAAGAATTTAAGCAGCGCATTATACTGGGAGACGTTAAATCCCTTACTGTAATTCCCGGCATTGGCCTTAAAACAGCCAAACGTATTATTGTAGAATTAAAAGAAAAATTTTCTGAACTTAAAGATGGTGATATAGATTTTGATTTTTTATCTCCGGAGGTTAAATCTGCGGTTGGGGATGCAGCCCGGGCTTTGACGGCGCTCGGTTATAAAAGATCGCAAATCAGCCATGTCCTAAAAGCCATGGAAGCGGCTGGCGAATTGAAGGATAGTTTAGACATTATCATTAAAAATGCTTTGGCAAAAATGTAACCAAGGATAATATGAAATTGGCGAAACGATTAAATAAATTGGGGACAGAGACAGCTTTTGCTGTATCTGCCCAGGCCCGGAAATGGGCTGAGAAAGGACATAAAGTTTATCCATTTCATTTAGGCGATATAAATCTTCCTACGCCAGGGACAGTTATGGATGCAGCGGTAAAAGCGATGCGGGATGGTAAAACAGGTTATTGTCCCGCCGAAGGTATTTTATCCTTGAGGGCAGTCCTGGCCCGGGACGTGGGGTCAAAAAGAGGGGTCCATTACGGACCGGAAAATGTTTCTGTACAACCGGGGGGCAAACCTGTCATTGGCAAATTTATAGCCGCCGTAATGAATCCCGGCGATGAAGTATTATATCCAAATCCCGGATATCCCATATATGAATCTCAAATTGAATACCAGGGCGGGCTGGCGGTCCCATATAACTATATTGAAACAAAATCAGGCTTTGATATAGATCTTGATAAACTGAAGGCATCAATTTCTCCCAGAACAAAAATTTTGATCTATAATAATTATCAGAATCCAATCAGCGCAGAATCTTCTCAGAGCGAAATGGAAGCAGTGGCAGAAATTGCTCTGAAGTTTGATCTCTGGTTATTGGCTGACGATGCCTATTTCGAGATGCGTTACGGAGGAGAAAGCCGCTCTATAATTTCAATGCCGGGGTTGCAGGAAAGATCGGTGATATTATATACATTCTCAAAAAAATATGCCATGACCGGTTGGCGCCTGGGGGCTGCCGTTGGTCCGGAAAAAGTGATAAATGTTATTTCAAAGCTGAATGTAAATGCTGAATCATGTTCAAACCATTT
>JAZFSI010000103.1:0-6901 GCA_036446075.1 Fidelibacterota bacterium | reverse complement strand
ATATGTATAAAAGACGTCTCTTCCTGTCCCAGAATTTTTAAATTTCTTTTCCGCAAATCGCGAATCTGGCGGATGTACCATTCAGTATTTAATAAACTGAGGTTTGCAATAGTAATGTCTTTCCGGATACCCTCGACTTCCTGCAGATACCATAAAGGAAATGTATCATTATCTCCATTTGTAAACAGGATTGCATTTGGCTCGCAGGATTGCAGAAGATTGTAACTGTAATCCCATGCTATGCGGTTACCGGAGCGGTTATGCTCGTGATAATTTGCTTTCAGCATCACCGTCGGCAGCAATATAAATTGAAATATCAACAGGAGTGAAAGCCCTTTATTTAAATAACTTTTGTTTTTTAAAAATTCTTTCAATTTTTCCCCTAGCCCGGCAGCAGCAATTCCGATCCAGATTGAAAAGGCGAAAAAACTTCCCACATAGGAATAATCTCTTTCTCTGGGTTGAGGATTATCCTGGTTTACGTAAAATATGATGGCAATACCCATCATTAGAAATAGAGTTAAAATGGAAAAAGCCTGTTTTCGGCTGCGCTGGAAATGATATACAAATCCAAAAACACCCATCAGGAAAGCTAAGGGCAGGCCGAATTGAAACCAGTCTACTCCATCCTGTCTTGAATTGGCGCCGAAGGCAGTTACCCGTGCTTCATGACTGGCGCCCCTGCCGGCGAATTGCCATAAAAAATAGCGCCAGTACATTTTATTAACCTGGTAATCCCAGAAATAAGCCAGCTGTTTGTCCATGCGGTGAAATTTATATTTTCGTTCCTGGGCGGGCGTAAAACTGCCTCCGACAGGATTTCCCACAACCTTGTGCATGGGCAGTAATCCATTATAGCGCCGGGGCAGCTGAAACATTTGTCCATATTGCTGTCTTTCCATATAAGCAATAGCTCCCTGAATAGTTTCGGGATTGTTTTCATCAATATTAGGATTTTGTCCGGAACGGATGAAAATGGTTCCGTAACTCGAATATCCAATCAAAATCAAAACAATTGAAGTAAGGATTATTGAAGATAAACGTTTCCCGTACCTGATTGAAATTACCAATCCTGCAAAAGTTGCCACGGTAATTCCAAGCACCAGATTTAAACCCAGGCTGTCTAAAAGTTTGGGTATACCATTAATAATTCCATGATTTATAAATATATAAATACCCAGGGTGATTAAAATTGTGGCCAGAAATGTTTTCCATTTGAAATTGAATTTTCTGAAATAAATAATCAAAGCAATAAAGGGCAGGGCCAATAGATTGAGCAGGTGCACTCCGATAGCCAGACCCATCATATATACAATAATAAGCAGATAGCGTTCATTCCCTTTTTCATCTGCCCGCTCAGACTAATGCAGAATCAGCCAGACTACAATTGCTGTAAAAAATGTACTCATGCCGTATACTTCCGCTTCCACTGCATTAAACCAGTGGCTGTCAGTAAATGCAAAAGTCATAGACCCGACTAAAGCGCCGCCAAAAGCAATCAGGGCATCGGTCCGATCCTTAATGGCCCCGCGATACTGGGAAATTATTTTCACAATGGAAAGATACAGCAGCATGACGGCCAGGGCGCTTACGATGGGAGAAATCAGATTAATCCGAAATGCGATATCGGCATTAAATGGTATCATGGAAAATATACGTCCGATTATAAGATACAGGGGACTGCCGGGAGGATGGGGAACCCCCAAAATGAATGAAGTAGCAATAAACTCTCCGGAATCCCAATACGGTACCGTATCAGCCATAGTTAATAAATATACTATAAACGAAAAAACCAATGTAAAAGCAGCCACAAAGCGATTATTACGAGCGTATTGGGAATTAATCACGCCTTTTTTCCTTTTTTCTCTCCTTTAGGAGCTGTTTTTGATTTCTTTTCACTTTTTTTAGAAGGTTTTGCAGCTTTTTCTTCCCCTTCCTCGTCCGGAGAATCTCCCTTTTTCTTCTCATCAATAAAATTGAGTTTTAATTCACTTACATTGTGAATGATATATTGTTCCTCCCATTCGCTTAAGTTACCAGCCATTTTTTTCTGCAGCATGTCCAAAAGATCAATGTAATAGGATGCCTGAGATACATTGCGTTCCAGTTTATCGGTCATGGGATTTTTTATCTTTCCTAAGGAAATCCAGGCACTTTGACTAAAAGTATTTACCAGATGAATAAAAAGTTCGTCTTCAGGTTTTAAATTTTCTTGAGTCATATTAATCCTTTAATCTGAAAATATTTTTTAAAACTGTTTTACAGTCTAAATACGGATCTTAAAATTACAGAGAAAATTTGAGATTATGGAGTTTTGGATTAATGAAAATCATGATAGTAAAAGATCTTTTAATAAATCTTGGTATTCATTTATAAACCGGCGGCGAATTCCCTTATTTTCCAGCTTTTTTAATTTGGGATCTTGTTCAACCAGTTGAAACGCCGCTGTTCTGGCCTTTCTGATAATTGGTCCGTCCAGGGCTAAATCAGCAATTTTATAACGTAAAAACCCGCTTTGCCGAATTCCGAAAAATTCTCCCGGCCCCCTCATTTTAAGATCCTCATCTGATATCATAAAACCGTCATTGGTTGATTCCATAATTTTAAGGCGCTTATTTGAATTATCAGTAATTTTTCTCTGCACCAGAATACAGTAACTTTTTTCGCCGGCACGACCCACTCTGCCCCGCAGCTGATGCAGCTGCGTCAGGCCGAATCTTTCGGCATGTTCAACCAGCATTACCGTTGCCGTGGGGATATCTATTCCCACTTCTATGACTGTGGTAGAAATAAGAACCTTAATTTGATTGGCAGAAAATTCATCCATGATCTTATCTTTTTCACGCTTTTTCAAGCGTCCGTGAATTAAACCAATTTTTATATTTTTGAATATTATTTTAAGTTCTTCATAAGCTTCAACGGCAGCTGCCAGATCAGATTTTTCTGTTTCTTCCACCAAAGGATAAACAATCATGCTTTGAAATCCCCGAGATACCTCTTTTGAGATAAATTGATAAACATTGGACAGGCGTTCCGGTTTCACAATTTTAGTTATTACCGGTAAGCGCAAAGCAGGCATTTCATTAATTACAGACAAATCCATGTCACCGTAATAAGTTATGGCCAGGGTTCTGGGAATGGGCGTGGCGGTCATGGCCAGAAAATGGGGATTAAAACCTTTTTCCAATAAGTCAGAACGCTGCACAACCCCAAATCGATGCTGTTCATCCACAATAACCAAACCGAGTGATTTGAAGGCCACGTCTTTTTGAATTAAAGCGTGGGTACCTATTATTACGTTTAGACTGCCTTGTTTTAATGCTTTAAGGATCAGTTTTCGTTCTTTTTCAGGCGTACCTCCCACCAGAATACCGCATGATATCCGGGCTTTTTCCAATCTGTTTTTAAAAGAGAGAAAATGTTGATGAGCCAGAATTTCGGTCGGCGCCATAACAGCTGTCTGGGCCTGGTTTGCAGCGGCAATTGAACTTGCCATTACAGCAACAATCGTTTTCCCCGAGCCAACGTCTCCCTGCAGCAGACGGTTCATTGTCTGGGGACGGGCCATATCCCGGCGGATTTCCTTGAAAACTTTTTTCTGGGCAGCGGTTAATTCAAAATTCAGATTATCTCTTATTAATTTCAGCTGTATCCCGGTTCTCTTCAAGGGTCTGGCCCCTGTTCGCTTGATGCCGTGCTTCTTTAGAGCCATTAATAACTGCAGGAAAAAATGTTCGTCGAATTTTAATCTACGTATAGATCCGGACAAGTCAGTTTTAGATTCGGGAAAATGAATATTTCTCAGGGCCGAATTCAGAGATACCAGATTATTGCTTGAAATTACATCCTGGGAAAAATGATCCTTAATAAGCGGTAACCGGCCGTTTATTTCTTTAATAAGGCGGCGCATGGCCCGGGTGTCCAGGCGAGCCTGTTTAAGGTCCTTATTCTGGGCATAGAGCGGAATGATTGCTCCGCTAAACACAGAATCTTCATCTTTTTTAAGCTGATCATATTCGGGATGTGTAATTTGAAATCCTCTGTAAAATTCAACTTTTCCGCTGACTGCAAGTTTATCGCCGGTCTTGATTGCTTTTTGAATATAAGCTAAACCATTAAACCAGGTTAAAGTCATTACACCGCTGCCGTCGGAAATCTTAGCATGGAATATTTTTGACCGCCGCGTTCGGCGTATTCCGCAGGCTTCTACCGTGCCTACCACCGTAACAATACTATCTTTTCTTAATTTATTAATAGGAGTAATAGTTGTGCGGTCTAAATGCCGTCGGGGAAAATTATACAGCAAGTCGGCAATTGAAGAAATCCCCAGGGATTGGAAGGCTTTTAACCTGGCCGGGCCTACCCCTTTCAGATTTTCAATTGAAGCAGATAGAGATAAAGAAAAATTATCTATGGTTATTTTGGCCAGTCTAAATCGGCCTTAAGCTTCAGGCCTTTATAAATTATTTCCATTCTTTACGATAAGTGTAGGTTATGGTCTGAGTCCGGCCTGCTTTTAATGTAATCGGAAAATTAATCGTGGAAGCATCTTTTTTCAAATAATCGGCCGAGGCATCCCGAATCACCC
Source organism: Fidelibacterota bacterium (assembly GCA_036446075.1). GTDB lineage: Bacteria > Fidelibacterota > Marinisomatia > Marinisomatales > TCS55 > JAZFSI01. Next base: position 2,313 of record JAZFSI010000103.1, on the reverse strand, counting down.
AATCACCGAATATATGCTCAATTAATCGTACATTAATTTGTTTTTTCAATTTATTTTTTATTTCAATGCTGATTGTCGCTTCTTCGCTTTTTCGCTGGCGGTCATAATTTAATACTGTTCTTTTGCCGATTACGTCAAAGGCGTGTCCGGAAACAATGGTTGCGCTTTCATCTATGGGAACCTGCCTGATTTGATCCTGGCCTATAAATTCAATGAAGCCCTGTTCCATTTTTTGATAAATTTGGATTTTTCCCTGGGGAAGCGGCACGCCCAATTGGTTGGACTTTGCATTTGCGATTTGGTATTCAACAGCTAACGGTTCCTGTTTTTGATTGCGTTCGTCATTCTCGAAAAGATAAGTTTTAACAAATTTCACCCGGCGCGGATCATATAACCTGATCGTGATGTTTTCTCCGGCATTTAAATCAAGGGGAGCAGGTATTTTATATATATGATAATCACCAAGCGGTTTTTCTTCCGGGACCGAAGTTTCATACAGGGCACGGTGTTTTAAAAGATCGATTTCATCCAGCTCGGGGCGGCGCAGCTGTCCTTCCACTAATTGCAGGGTCAGCTTCGAAAAATCCAGGTTACTCCGATTTTTAATTTGAGCATCTGCGATAAATTCCGCCTGGTCTTTTTCCGTGCCCAGGACTAACCTGTAGACAGCATCCCAGTCGAAACCCCGGGATAAATAAATCAATGTCCCGAAAACATCCTTTTCCCCAGTTGATATAATTTTCCAGGATAAGCCGGGTTTAGCAGCTATATTGCTGCTGCGCGAAGCTGCCGAGATGAATTCAACTTTGTCCCGGGAAATGGAAATGATTTCTCTTCTAAGCTTTAGAGATATCTGAGTGGGGTTTATTTCCAGAAGTTTGCCCTTTATCTGTTTATTGTTTACGAATTTTACGGTGACTTCAACCCCCAGTAGATTTTGGAGATAAACATTAAAATTGAATAATCCTGCATTCATTTTTTGCGTGGCAACAGTGACGCCGCCCAAAGTTAAAAAAGGGGAATCCTGCATCAATCCGCTCGGTAGTAAATCATAATAAATAGTGGATTGGCCCTTTTCTACAGACCAGTTTACAGGTTGTTTTATAAGTGCAAATCCATCCTTATATAAAGTCATTGTGGAAAAAGTAGACTGCCCGATTACGAGGGAAAAAAGTAGGGGAATAATGATTTTAAATCTCATTGAATCATCTCCAGGTTTGTTTTAACCAATTCAAATTCTGCCGTCATTTCCTGAAGCTTTCTGCGTTCTTTACTGATAACATTCCGAGGTGCACGCAGGAGAAAATTCTGGTTTTCAAGTTTTTTATTTACACCATTTAAATGATTTTTCAGCTCTTGAAGACGTTTATTTAACCTGATCTGTTCTTTTTCCAAATCTATCAGTCCCTCGAGGGGAATGAATAATTCCATATTTTGAACAATCGCTGTGGCAGAATGATCCGGTTTGGCTAAATCATCACCAACAGACAGAGCTTCCACTTTAGCCAGAGGGCGAATTATGGAACTATGGCTGTTTATCAAGGAATGAAAACCATTTATATTTCTAATTATCAGGTCGGCTTTTTTCCCTTGGGGAACATTCATTCCGCTGCGTACAGTACGCACGGCGGATATAATATCTTTTAAAACGTTAAAAGCCGTTTCTTTTTCTTCATTAATCAAATCCTTATCGCCAAACAGCCAGGGCGAAATTATTAAATCGGCATCATCGCTGCGCCGAAAATTATTCCACAATTCTTCGGTTATAAAAGGAGCATAAGGGTGCAGCAGCCGCAATATACCCCTTAATACGTGTACAGAAACCGCCCGGGCTGTCCGTTCACTTTTTTTCTTATCTCCATTAAAACGAATTTTAGCAATTTCGATGTACCAATCACAAAAATCGCTCCAGGTAAAGTCGTAGATCGCTTTGGCAGCCTCGTTAAAATGAAAACGCTGCAGCTGTTTATTTACTTCCAGGGCGGTTTGGTTGAGTCTGCTCACTATCCAAAGGTCCGAAAGTTCCAGTTCGAGATTTTCAGGTTCCCAATCCGGTACCTGCTCTTCTACCAGGTTCATTTTTACAAAACGAGCTGCATGCCACAATTTATTCATAAAATTTCTACTTATTTCCAGGCGGGATTTAGAAAATAAAACATCTAAACCCTGTGGTGCGATCAGCATAATTCCAAACCGCACGGCATCAGTGCCGTATTCCTTGAATAATTCGATTGGATCAGGAGAGTTTCCCAGAGATTTACTAAATTTTTGTCCTTTTTCATCCCTTAGAATAGAATTGAAATAAACGTCGCT
>JAZFSI010000102.1:0-11150 GCA_036446075.1 Fidelibacterota bacterium | reverse complement strand
CTGGGAGCGAAGCGACTATGGCGGGGATTTCTTCTTTCCCGTCACGCGTCACAGGAAAATTCTATTAAGAATTTTCCTTGTCACCCGTCACTTTTTTCCCTCTGACTTCTGCCATCTGATATCTGATTTCTTTTTCCCAGTAATTATTTGATTCCCAGCTCATCCTCCTTAATTTCAAGCGTCATGAAAGAGAATTTTTCAAAACGTGTTCGGAAAATAATGAAGTACGCCAAAGAGGAGGCGATTAGACTGGGTCATTCATATGTGGGATCTGAACATTTATTATTAGGACTGCTGCGGGAAGATTCCGGTTTATCTATAAAGATATTTGAATTATTTGATTGTGATATTGAAGAAATCAGCTCAATGATTGAAGATATGATCAAGTCTACGGGAGGAACCATGACCTTAGGCCATCTGCCCTTAACCCGCCGGGCAGAGAGAATACTGAGAAATGCATTCAATCAGGCGGCTTCCATGGGCGCGGCCTTTGCTGATGATGAACATTTATTATTGGCCATGCTGAATGAAACAGAAGGAATTGCCTACGAAGTATTAAATACCTCAAATATTGATTATGACAGCGTCCATGAATTGGTAGTTGGTGATTTAAATGTTAAGGTTGAGAATAAAAAAACTATTTCAAAAACAAAAAAAATCCGTAAATCAAAAACACCTGCTTTAGATCATTTTTCAAGAGATATAACAAAATTGGCCAGTACCGGCAAACTTGACCCTGTAATTGGACGGAATAATGAAATTGAACGAGTGGCTCAGATACTTTCGAGAAGAAAAAAAAATAATCCTGTTTTGATTGGTGAACCGGGTGTGGGTAAAACTGCCATAATAGAAGGATTAGCCCAGCTGATTGTCAAACATGAAGTTCCCAGGCTGCTCTACAACAAGAGGATTTTATCCCTGGATTTAGCAGGCATGGTGGCTGGTACAAAGTATCGCGGACAGTTTGAAGAACGCATGAAAACTATTATGCTTGAACTTGAAAATTCAGAAAATTTAATATTATTTATTGATGAATTACATACTCTTGTGGGAGCCGGCGGAGCTTCCGGTACCCTGGATGCTTCAAACATGTTTAAACCAGCCCTGGCACGGGGTGATATCCATTGTATCGGCGCCACTACATTGGATGAATTCAGGAAATATATCGAAAAAGAAGGTGCTCTGGAACGCAGATTTCAGAAAATTATGGTAAATCCTCCTTCTAAAGAAGAATCGATTGAAATATTGAATGGTCTTAAGGCAAGTTATGAATCCCATCATAAAGTGATTTATACAAAGGATGCAATTAAAGCCTGTGTTTTATTATCCCATAGATATATTGCAGACAAATTTTTACCCGACAAAGCAATTGATATTCTGGATGAAGCCGGTTCACGCGCTCACATGCTGAATGTAAAAGTACCCCAGGAAATAATTGATCTTGAATTAAAACTGGAGCGCGTACGTGCTAAAAAGGAATCCGTGGTTGTGGCCCAGCGCTTTGAAGATGCGGCTAATTTCCGGGACAAAGAACAAAAGCTGAATAAAAAACTGAAAAAAATTCAAAAAAAATGGCAGCTGGACGAATCCTCCAATCCGACCATTGTCACCGAGGATAACATATCTGAAGTAGTTTCTATTATTACAGGCATCCCTATCTACAAGGTAGCCCAGTCTGAAAGTCAGAAAATTCTTAAAATGGGAAGCCGGCTGCATGATTTTATCATTGGACAGGATGCAGCTATTGATACCCTTACTCGATCAATACAACGTACACGGGCCGGACTAAAAAGTCCCAAAAGGCCCATAGGAGTTTTTTTATTTTTGGGACCCACCGGGGTAGGCAAAACGGAATTAGCCAAAGTATTAGCTAATTATTTATTCAGCAATCAGGATTCTCTGGTTAAATTGGATATGTCTGAATATGTAGAAAGGTTTTCTGTTTCAAGACTCATCGGCGCACCTCCCGGATATATAGGATATGAAGAGGGAGGTGAATTAACGGAAAGAGTACGGAGAAATCCCTATTCGGTAATTCTTTTTGACGAAATAGAAAAAGCGCATCCTGATATATTTAATATACTGCTGCAGCTTTTTGATGAAGGTATTCTTACAGACGGCCTGGGCCGCAAAATTGATTTTAAAAATACTATAATTATTCTAACCTCGAATTTAGGAACAGACTATTTTCAAAAAGGCGGATCAATCGGATTTAGGCAGGGCTCCAAGTCTAATGATTATGAAACCCTTAAGAACCAAATTCTAGAAAAAGTCAAAGGTACCTTTAATCCTGAATTCATAAATCGGCTGGATGATACTATTGTTTTTCATCCTCTATCCAAAGCGGATGTTTTAAAAATTGTCGATTTACAAATAAATGAATTAAAAAATAATTTATTAAAAATCGGCTTAAAATTCATTATAACTAAAAGGGCCAAACTATTATTGGTTGATAAGGGATTTAATCCTAAACACGGAGCACGTCATCTCCGCCGGGAAATTCAACGTTGTCTTGAAGATCCTATTTCCGAATTATTATTAGATAATACTTTTGCAAATGCAGCCGCAATTAATGTGGATGCCCTCAAGAATAAATTCAGTTTTAAAGCGGTAATTACAAAAAAAACCGCTCCTTCCAAAAATATTAATACTACAGCAGCCAAAAAATCTCCTAAATCAGTAAATCTCTGACTCGCCCGGCTCTCTGCCATTATTAACGTATTAATTCTTTAAATCTGTCAATCTGGACTATATTTTAATCTGGCATGGGAATTGTGCTTTAATTATCAGCATTTTAATCTTGGACATAAATGGAGCATATACTATGGGAAAAATTATTGGAATAGATTTAGGCACGACAAATTCCTGTGTCGCTGTAATGGAGGGTGGTGAACCTACTGTAATCAACAGTCCCGAAGGCGGCCGCACAACCCCCTCAGTAGTTGCCTTTACAAAAGACGGTGAACGTCTTGTAGGTCAGCCGGCCAGACGTCAGGCAGTTACTAATCCCCAAAATACAATTTTTTCAATTAAAAGATTTATGGGACGAAAGTTTGATGAAGTTGGGACTGAAATAGAGGAAGTGCCATTCAAAGTTTCTGCCAGCAAATCCAACAATGTTCTGGTTGACGTGGGTAATAAAAAATATACACCACCGGAAATTGGTGCAATGATATTGCAAAAATTAAAACAAACAGCAGAAGAACATTTAGGCAGCGAAGTCACCGATGCAGTTATTACAGTTCCGGCTTATTTTAATGACTCTCAAAGACAGGCCACAAAAGATGCCGGAAAAATAGCCGGATTAAATGTACGTCGTATTATTAACGAACCGACTGCAGCAGCGCTTTCCTATGGATTAGAAAAGAAAAAAGATGAAACTATCGCTGTTTTCGATTTGGGAGGCGGAACTTTTGATGTTTCAATCCTGGAACTGGGCGACGGTGTATTCGAAGTAAAATCCACCAACGGAGATACCCATTTGGGAGGTGACGATTTTGATCAGAAAGTAATTAACTGGATTGCCGGTGAATTCAAAAAAAGTGATGGAATTGATCTAAAGAAAGATCCCATGGCTCTGCAGCGCTTGAAGGATGCCGGAGAATCTGCAAAAAAAGAACTTTCCAGCGCTAAACAGACAGAAATTAATTTACCGTTCATTACGGCAGATTCTACCGGTCCTAAACACTTGAATATGACTTTAACAAGGGCCAAATTTCAAGATTTGATCTCTGAACTGGCAGAACGCACAGTTAAACCCTGCCGGCAAGCACTGAAGGACGCAAAATTAAAACCCGGTGATATAGACGAAGTTATCGTTGTGGGAGGTTCTACCCGGATTCCTTTTATTTTAGAAAAAGTAAAAGAAATTTTTAATCAGGAACCAAATAGAAGTGTTAATCCGGACGAAGTGGTTGCAGTCGGAGCTGCGATTCAAGGCGGAGTACTGGCAGGAGACGTAGATGATATTCTATTATTGGATGTTACACCTCTTTCATTGGGTATCGAAACATTAGGAAGTGTAACAACGAAATTGATTGAGCGGAACACCACTGTTCCCACCAATAAAGCACAGATATTCAGTACAGCTGCGGATAATCAGACTACGGTTGAAATCCACGTACTTCAAGGTGAGCGGGAAATGGCTGTGGACAATAAAACCATCGGTCGATTTCATCTTGATGGTATTCCTTCCGCTCCTAGAGGCATTCCTCAGATTGAAGTAAAATTTGATATTGATGCAAACGGGATTTTAAATGTAAGCGCCAAGGATATGGCGACAAATAAAGAACAAAGTATCCGGGTTGAAGCATCCAGCGGATTGTCAGATTCTGAAGTTGATAAAATGGTAAATGATGCTAAAAAACACGAGAATGAGGATCAGGAAAAAAGAGCTGGTATTGATATTAAAAATCAAGCAGAACAACTTATCTACCAGATGGAAAAAAACCTGGAAGAATACGGGAAAAAACTTTCTGATGAGGAAAAAAAGAATCTTTCCGATAATATTGAAAAATTAAAAAAGGTTAACGAAACCGGAAATAAGGAAGATATTAATACTGCTGTAAGCGAATTGAATAATTCCTGGAATCAGGTAGCCTCCAAAATGTATGCAGATGCAAAATCAGAAAAATCAGATTCTCCTAATGAAAAATCAGAGAAGAAATCATCAAAAAAAGGTGAAGACGAAATCGAAGATGCGGATTTTGAAGTAGTAGATTAATAAATAATCCAAATCCAAATGCTAAAAAAGCGTCTTAATTAACAGACGCTTTTTTTGTATTTGGAACTTGAGGCGCGTAACTTTGTATGTCTTGTTAGGAGTTTCAGCATAAAGACGCAGTAAATATTACCTGTTTACAGGTTTTTAAAATAGCGGTGTTACGGTTATTATATTCAAACGTTTTGAAGCCGAAAAAACAAGCGCTGCTGCGCTGTGACCTTAACACGTTTTTTGTTTTTGGATCAAATTAAAGATAATGAAGCCATTAGTTAAAAAATTTATAGCTGTATTGTTTGTTTCGGGGATAATTATTACTTCCCTCCTATCTCCTGTATTATGGGTAGGCAGTATTCAGAATTATTTTAACGAAACTTTACTTAAGTCCAGCGGCTGGAAAATAAAGATAAAAAAACTTTCAGGCAATTTTCTCCACATTGTGCAGGGAGATGAATTAATTATAACACACAAATCAGGGGCAAGTTTCTTTATTCCTGATTTTGAGATTGACATAAGTATTTTTAGTATTATGAATCGGGAAAAGACCATTAACAAGGTTGCCTTGAGAAATGTGGTTATCAGAACACCGGCAGGAAAGGATTTCTCGGATTCCCCTGGTTCTATTAACCTGGATATTATTGAAAATTATAATATTAATATAAAAAATATTATTGCACAGGGTATCATCCTGACCTCCTGGCAGGATTCGCTTAAAAACGTGGAGTTTTCTTTAGCAGGTGGGATTTACAATCAGAGCAGCGGAATAAATATTCAATTAGACAGCATGGAACTATCGGTGCCTGCTGATAATTTTAATATTTTTTTGAAAGAATCATTGGGTATAATTAAGACATCCGGTGTTATGGTAGACATGGGAGAATTCGTTATTAATGGATTCCCTTTAAAAGGCAATCTTGATTATCACTGGTCCGGCGGAAAAAAAATAACTGCTGATATTTACCTTCACGAATATAAATTGCCGCAAAAAATATTCAACCGGCTCCCCCTGCAGCCAAATCTAAGCAGTCTCGATGCAGTTTTTCATTTTGAATCTGATCTGAAGAATTTCAAAGGACAACTTGATCTATCAAATGATTTAGGCTTAAATATGTCTGGTAAATTCTCGTTGGAAAAATTTTCCGATCATTTATTTTTGGATAATATGGTTTTGGAAGGTAATGAAGCTTCTATTATTATGCAGGGCACACTGGAGAACAGCGGCCAGTTTAAAGGAACCTTTCAGCTGGATAATTTTGATTTGAGTCAGTGGCTCTACGAAGGCAGAACTACCCAGTTATCAGGTTATATGCTTGTCAATGGAAATCTTAAAAACAACCAGATAAATTCACTTAATTTAACCGTTGAAGTCGATGAGTCAAAATTGTATACTGAAGATAATATTTCATTATCCGGCACTGTTTCGTTCTTCAATGATTTACTGTCCATAGAAAACCCTGTGGTATTAAGTATTGGTCCCAGTCGAATTGATGTTACGGGATTTACTGATTTTTACACCGATTCTTTGAATCTAAATTTAGAGTTAACGGATGCATCAACATTTTTAATTAATAATTTTTGGACAGATTCACTGTCTAGCGGGCAGGCAACCGGTTCACTCCGTCTATGGGGAAAATTCAATAACCTGGCCGGGTCGGGAAATCTCATTTTTAAAAATTTTGGTTATAGAAATATTTCACTTGATTATTTTGATATATCCGGGAAAGTAATCCGGATTGGCAGAAATCCTTCCGGAACAGTTAAAACTAAATTCGGCCGTGGATTCTGGAATAAATATGGATTTGAAAACGGTGCCGGTAATTTAAGAATTTCTGCAGACGAAATAGAAATCACCGATTTTGAACTTAGAGATAAGCAGGATTTTCTGCAATTATCTGCAACACTATATGAGAACCAAAATCTTGTTTTAGAAAAATTGCGGATTGCCTACCAGGATCACTATCTTGTTACGCCTGATACTATTTTTATTTCAGTGCGTGATTCAGGCTTTATTTTAGAACCCTTCGAATTACACATTGACGACGGAATTATCGCGGGCTTTTTCAGAACCATTGAACCCCGGCAGGGAAGAATGAAACTTTCCAATATACCGGCGGAAATAATTAATCTAATTGAAATCGACTTGGGATACACTATCAAAGGTCTGATATTTGGAGAAATAGCTCTTGTGGAAAATTATGGTGAGCTTAATTATAGTGCAGATTTAAGGATAACAAACGGGGAAATTGCAAATCAGCCTTTCGACGATCTCCTTTTTTCCACTTTTTATAGAAACGGAATATTGTATATTAATGAATTTACTTTGACACAGGGTCAGAAAACCGGTTTACAGGTATCAGGCACGGTACCAATAAATTCACTTGGAAAAAGTGTTTCCGAAGTTAATCTAAAGTCTAATTTTAAAAGCGTAGATATGTCCATGGTGACTCAATTTATGCCGAAATGGTTTTATCTTGGAGGTGTTATCTCCGGTGATTTCAATATTTCAGGTACTACCCGTGAAACTGATTTCAAATTTGTGGGTTTAATTGAAAATACAGTTTTCGATAAAGTTGATTTGGGAACTGTGAAAACCAGTCTGGAATATGATAGCCGGAAACTTAAAGTAGACTTTTCTGCAAAACATGGTGAATCAACATTTACAGGGGCTGGGTTTATTCCATTGGATTTAAATCTCGGTTCAGATTATTTTGGAAAATATAGTCCGGAAGATAATTTTGATTTATCAATTCATGGATTATTAGAAAATTTTGATATTCTATCTACTTATTTAACTGATGTTGATTCAATCATAGGTAACATTGAAATAAATCTGGACATTACCGGACCGGCCCATAGATTAATCAGAAACGGGAAAATCATTATAGATAAAACTTCGGTTTATACAATCTTGATGGACGAACCTGTTAGAGCTATTTCTGCCCGGGCAAAACTGATAAATAATGTGCTGGAAATTCAAGATTTTTCTGGTCGTCTGTATGATTCAAACTTAAAAAAAACCAGATCAAAGAATACTTTTAAAATAAGGGGCAGTATGAATATGACCAGATTTTTTCGCCCCTGGTTTAATTTACAGATTGAGGGAAAAGAAATTTTTTACCGATCACTTTCCCGGGACTTGGAAGCAACGGTTGATTTATCGCTAAATATGACCGGCAGGGATACTTTAGACATCAGCGGTGTTATTCCCGTAACCGGAGGCATTCTTTTCACAGAATTTAATACAAATGAAATTTTAGAGAATCCCGACGGAAATGGACACATTACAACAAATTTTAATATTCGATATCCAATCCAGGAAACTTTTTCCATAATAAATTCTAGAATTGACGCAACTATCGGAGGGGAAATAACCCTGGCCAGACAGGGCCTTAGACCCTGGGATTATTATGGTGAAATAGAGTTTATTGACGGTAAAATTTATTATCTGGTCGGTGGGGATGTATTTGAAAATTTGATTGGAAGGATGGCCTTTGATGGAAATGGATTTAATCCTTTTTTAGACCTTTCTGCCTCAACACGCATTGGTGAAACAGAAATACGATTAGCAGTATACGGTCCCTTGGAAAATCCTCAATGGATTTTTGATTCCGATCAGGGCCTGACCGAAAGTGATATTCTGCAGCTCCTCACATTTCATTCCCGTTTAAGCGAAGAGGGTATTACCGCCAGGGGTCTGGGAACCCAGGCTCAATCAATTCTGGGGGCATTTTTGGAAAGACAATTTGAACGAAATTTTGTAAGAGTCAGCGGTTTACAGACTTTGGGAGTAGAAAATGTAAGTATTTCCGGGACAAATTCCTTAATGTCGGAAGAATCAGGTGATGAATTTGCCATTACAGCAAAAATGAATGATAAAGTATATTTTAATTTTAATTATCGCAGATCGTTTGGATTTAACCGACCCGGACAAAATAGGATTGGTGTAGAATATAAATTAAATCCGTATTTTTCACTGGTGGGAAATGTGGATGAATTCGGCGAAATGCATATGAAGCTGCGCTTAAAATACTCTTATTAAATTATTTCATGAAAAAAATTATTTTTGCCCTTACGGTTATAACCGTATTCTCCGGCCTAAACCTTAAGGCGGCAGAACCCAGATTTGTTTCCTCGGTATCTTTCGCGGGTAATACAGAATTATCGTCAAGTTTATTGATTAAGCAGATAAATCAGAAAAAACCTGTCTTTTGGAGAACTTTACAATTTGACAGACGCCTGCTTAAACTTGATGCTATTAATCTCAAAAACTTTTATGTATCTAAAGGTTTTCTGGCAGCATCAGTATCCGACTCTTTTAGTTTTAATGAAGAAAACGTCCATGTATTTTTCAGAATTAATGAAGGCCCAAAATTTTACTTGAAACAGGTAAATATTTCAGGAAATACTGTTCTGAAAACGAATAGCATTATAAAAATTCTTGATTTGAAATCCGGATCACCCTTTAATCCAATCCTTATGAATAAAAACCTGGCATTAGTTGAAGATAAATTTCATCATGCGGGAAAATTATTTATGCAGATCAAACCGGAAGTCATTATTCAGGATTCCGTTAATGTTGAAATTAAGATAAATGAAGGTTCGGATGTATATATCGGGGATTTGTTCATTCGGGGGCACCATAGGGTCAATAAAGATTATATCAGTAGGGAGTTAAAATTTAAAAATGGTGACCTTTTTGATAACTACGACTTAAGCAAATCCCAGAAAATACTGCTTGAAACCGGATTTTTTTCCTCTGTTAATATTATTCCTCAAGTTGTTCCCGGGTCTGATTCTACCGTTAATATCCTGGTTAATGTCAAAGAATTTGAAAAACGCGGTGAAATATCTCTTGAACCCGGATATTTTGATGTCGAGTGGAATGAAGGAATTAACCGAATTTTGGGATTCGGGGGCTATTTGCAATGGTTAGATCGAATGGCATTTGGATCATACACCAGATTTCAATCCAGGCTGGCCGCGGTAATGCCCACTGAGGAAGGATTAAGATATCCACGTTTTAACCTGGAAATAAAACTTAATAGCCAAAGACCACGCATTTTCCAATTTTTACCATTTAGATTACCCATGCAGTTAAAAATATTTTACCAGCAATTCAAAAATTACGGCGATGAAAGCGGTCCTTATATTCGCCGCTTTGGATTTAAATATTCTAATATTTTCAGAATAAAAAATCGTTCCTTTATTGAGACCGGTCTGCGCTGGGAATTATTTAATGAGGATGATTCTTCCCACACCAGCACTGAACAGAGAAAACTCTCCCTTGAGATTCAATTAGACGAAAGAGATAACCCTGTTTATCCGCAAAAGGGTAATATTTTTATTTTGAAAATTAATTCTTCGGGAGGTGTTCTGGGCGGGTCGCGTTCATTTACTAAAGTGGAGATAGATTTTCGCCAATATTTTAAAATAATTAATAAAGTTACGCTTGCAGCGCGGATAAATGCGGGTAAAATTCTGGATTGGAATGATAATTACGATAAATTTGAATCAGTTTTATTTGAAAAATTTTACCTCGGAGGCAGTAATACTTTGCGGGCCTGGAAACCTCTCAGATTTGAAGAAAATGAATTCACCAAACTTCCCGAAGGTCGAGAAATTAAGGTTTTAACAAATTGGGAAATTAGATTTCCGCTTATCTGGAAATTGGGAGGTACGGCCTTTATAGATGGAGGAATGATCGATAATGACCTTGTGTCCCGTGATCTATTTTCCTTTAATCAAGGCCTTGGATTAACCATGAATACTCCCTTTGGTCCTATTCGATTGGATTATGCCCGCGCAATTGAAAATCCGGATATTTGGCAGGTTCATTTTGGATTTTTATATGCTTTTTAATTTGGGAACTAGCACTCCTGTCGAACGTATCCAACATCCGCTTCATTATCCGGGGTAAATAAAAATGAATTTAATTTTATTCAAGATTATTTTAGGTACATTAGTATGAAAACCGCTTTTCTCTTAATATTTTCCTGTACCTTGATTTTTTCCGGGTGCGGATTATTTACAAATGCCGATAAATTATACTCCTTAGCACAGGAAAAACGCGAAATTGGAAACCATGCTGAAGCTCTGGAAATTTTGGAAAAAATTGTCAGGAAATATTCACAGCATGAAATAGCTGCCAATTCTCAATATCTCATTGCAGAAATTTATTATGTAAATTTTCGAGACTTTAAGTCATCGATTGAAAATTATGAAAAATTGAGTAAACTTTTTCCGTTATCAGAAAAAGTACCGCATGCGCATTTTATGCAGGGATTTATTTACGCAAATATGCTGTCAGAATTTGAAAAAGCTGAAAAAGTCTATAGTGAATTTTTAAAATTATACCCACATCATGAATTAATACCCTCAGTAGAATTTGAATTGGAATTTCTGGGTAAAGATATAGAAGATATTCCGATTT
>JAZFSI010000101.1:0-5785 GCA_036446075.1 Fidelibacterota bacterium | reverse complement strand
CAAGTCCGGAAATTTCCACTGAGACGGGAGACGATTCTGAAAGCATAGAAAAAACTTCCGACAAGATAATTTCCCGTACATATACGGAAAAACGTCCGGTTGTGTCCAGTGTGCGCAATATGGACATCAGTATAATTTTACAGGAAGGAGCAGCCCCGGAACTTATAGAAAATATACGCCAGGTTGTAATGGTGGCTTTCCGTTTCAACCGTGCCCGTGGAGATATTTTAAGCATCATGACTGCTTCATTTAAAGAACGCAGAGATGAAAAATCTGCAGAACAAGTATTGCTTAAAAATATAGCCGAAAAACTGGAATCACTGGAAACACAACGGGAAAAACTGGGCCAGGTAGATTGGAAACAGGAATTAGAGAATTATAAACAGGATGAATCAGAACGCCGGGAAGAAGACCGGCTCTATTTTCAATCTAAATTAGCTGAACTGGAAAGAAACGCCCGGGACCGGGCCTTTAACCAGGAAAAGGCTGATATGCTGCGGGGGGATTCCATACGCCTGGAAGCTCTTAATGCAGACATACAAAACTTAAAAGAATTTCTTGGAACTGCCAACGGATCGGATTCCCTGACCTCGCAAACTCAACTGAGTGTCCAGGAAAAAATCCAGGAAAAAAACAATCTGGATTTTCAGATTTCTGAAAAACTGGCTATGTTGGAAACAATCCAGGCTGACTTGGACCGGCAGTACAACGGTGGATCGGGGAACACAGCCCTGGTGGTTATCGGTTCAATTTTGGCAGCCTTAGTCATAATTTTGCTGGTAGTACTGGTGATGGTAATGATGAATAAATCAAAAGAGCCGATGATGCCGCCTCCCTGGGCCTATCCGCCCCGCCGCAAAAAAAAAAGTAGACCGGAAAGTACTGTAACAAGCGAAGCTAAAGCAGCGGCTCCGGAAGCGGCAGCGGCTCCGATACCGGAACCGGACTCCCCGGAAAGTATAGCCGTATTACAAAGTGAAGTTAATGATATGAAACAGGCAGTTGTATCCATGAGCGTCGGTCAGCCCACAGCCGCGACACGCATTGTAAAAGAGTGGATAGAGGAAGAGGCCCCAGCTCAACCGGAACCGGAAACGGCAGCGCCCGCACCCGTCCCGGATGAGGATTCAGGAAAAAAGAAAAAGAAAAAAAAGAAGAAAAAATAAGGGACTGATATGATCACCGACTATCTACAATTATCCGGATTGCAAAAAGTTGCTATCCTTTTTTCTGTGCTAGGAGAAAGTCTGGCCCTGACCCTTGTGAAGGATTTGGACAAGACAGAAATTCGAAAAATCCGGGCCGCTATGCGAGACGTTGAAGCTGTAGCTTTTTCTGTGAAAAAAAGGGTGATGGAGGAATTTTATTTTAGTTTTGTAAGTGAAAAATTCCAGGATGAAGAAAGTGATGAACCAAAAAAACCTTTTGAATTTTTTAACGAACTTACGGACGAACAAATTGTTGCTCTGCTGGTCCCGGAAGACTCCAGGGTTATTGCCATGGCCGTAGCTCAGCTGCCGGCCGAAAAAAGAGTCATGGTCCTTAATCGATTGGGAGCAGAGAAGAAAGGCAAAGTGCTGCTGCAAATCGGGGAATTGAAAGATATACCCTTGGAAGCAATTGTTCAGATTGCTAATAAACTTAAGAAAAAATCGCTGGTTCTGCCCAAGACCGTCAAATTTTCACGAGGCGGAGGTAAACAAATTGCAGATATCTTAGGAGAAATGAATCCGGAGGAAGAGAAGCAATTTATGGAAAGCCTGGCCCGGGACAATCCGGACTTAGCCGAGGAAGTAAAAAAATATCACCTTACTTTCGAATCAATCTTCACAATTTTATCAGATAGCCTTTTAAGAGATCTGATGAATTCAGTAGAATTGGAATCATTGGCTCTGGCACTAAAGGGCATGCCTGAAGACACAGTGGAACGGGTTATAGGTATTTTACCCAAGAAAAAACAGGCCATGTACGAGCCTGTGGAAGGCGCTGTTTCCAAGCGGGAAGTTGATCAGGCTCGTAAAACCGTGGTTAAAAATGCAAAACAAATGGAAAAGGACGGTGCATTCAATCTGGAAGATCTGATTGGCAGCGGGGAAATGGTAGAATAAATTTCCTGCAGTATTTACTTTAAAGCCCCGTCTCATCGATTCTGTAATTTGATGTTACGGGGCTTATTTCATTAATCTATTATTCGAGAATCCATCATGCCTGAAAAACCTAAATTCCGGACAGTTATTGAACCTTTCATTATAAAATCAGTGGAACCCATTCGTCTTACTTCCAGAAAGGATCGACAAAGATTTTTAAAATCAGCTTATTATAATTTATTCAAAATTCCGGCCCGGGAAGTATTAATCGATCTGCTTACAGACAGCGGTACAGGAGCCATGAGTTCCCGTCAATGGGCGGCGGTTATGCTGGGCGATGAATCTTATGCCGGCAGTGATAGCTTTTTCAAATTTGAAAAAACAATTCAGGATATTTTCGGATTTAAAAATGTAATTCCCGTCCACCAGGGTCGGGCAGCTGAGAGAATTCTGTTTTCGGTCATGTGTAAACCTGGCCAGATTGTTCCCAACAATACGCATTTTGACACTACCCGGGCAAATGTGGAATTTCAAGGAGCACAGGCCGAAGACCTGGTTATCAAAGAGGGACAGGACCCTCAAAACAAATATCCTTTTAAGGGCAATATGGATGTTGAAAAACTTAAAAAATTAATAAAAACATCCGGCGCTGACAAAATACCCCTGTGCATGCTCACCATCACCAATAATTCCGGCGGCGGCCAACCTGTTTCCATGGAAAATGTACGTGCTGTTAAAAAAGTTCTGGAGCCCTTTGGAATACCGCTTTATTTTGATGCAGCCCGCTTTGCAGAAAATGCCTATTTCATTAAATTACGGGAACCGGGCTATAGCAACACGTCTGTGACGGCCATAGTTAAAGAAATGATGTCTTTTGCCGATGGATGTACCATGAGCGCCAAAAAAGACGGGCTGGCAAATATCGGTGGATTTTTATGTACCAATGACGATTTTTTAGCACAGGAGCAAAAAGATCTCCTAATTCTTACAGAAGGATTCCCCACGTATGGCGGATTAGCCGGCCGGGACCTGGAAGCCATAGCAGTGGGCCTGCAAGAGGTCATGGATGAAGGATATTTGAATTATCGTCTGGCAGAAACACGATATTTAGGAGAACACCTTACGGAAATTGGCTTTCCAATAATTCAGCCGCCGGGAGGTCATGCAATATATATTGACGCCCGGGCTCTTCTGCCCCAAATCCCGGCCTTAGAGTATCCGGGCCAGAGTCTGAGTGTAGAATTTTATGAGGCAGGCGGAATCAGGACGGTGGAAATCGGATCTGTAATGTTTGGAAAAATTGACAAAAGTACAGGTCTTGAAAAACCGTCCAACATGGAACTGGTACGCCTGGCCCTGCCGCGCAGGACCCATACTCAGAGTCATATAGATTACGTGATCGAGGTCGCACAGGAAATATTTGAGAATAAAGATAAATTAAAAGGTTATAAAATCACGGAGCAGCCTGATTTTTTACGGCACTTTACGGCCAAATTCGAACCGCTCTAGAAAAAATTCGATGAATTTTTTACTGTCACCCGTGACAGGGAAATTCTTATAAGAATTTCACCGTGTCACTCTGAAAAAATCAGAGATTTTTTCTCGTCACCCATCACTTCTTAGAAATGACTGCGCAGCAGCCAGCCGGGCTACGGGCACCCGGAAAGGTGAGCAGCTGACGTAATTCAAGCCTAATTTAAAGCAGAATTCTATGCTGTCGGGATCTCCGCCATGTTCTCCGCAAATGCCAATTTTTAAATCAGGGCGGACCGAGCGTCCCTTATTAACCCCAATTTCCATCAATTGTCCCACGCCCCTGATATCCAGGCTTTGAAAAGGATCATGGCGCAATATTTTATTATCCAGATAGTCAGTTAGAAATACGCCTATGTCGTCCCGGCTGTATCCGAACGTGGTTTGGGTCAGATCGTTTGTCCCGAAACTAAAAAATTCTGCTTTTTTGGCGATGTTGTCTGCAGTCAGGCAGGCTCGCGGAAGTTCAATCATTGTACCCACAAGATAATCAAAGTCCTGCCCCATTTCTTTCTGAACAATAGAGGCAGTATCCCGAACAATTTTTTCCTGGTTTAAATATTCTGCATGAGTACCAACCAGCGGGATCATTATTTCCGGGAGAACCTTAATGCCGGCTTTGGTCAGTTCCGCAGCTGCCTCAAAAATGGCACGGCTCTGCATTTCTGTAATTTCCGGATAAACAATCCCCA
Organism: Fidelibacterota bacterium; assembly: GCA_036446075.1. GTDB lineage: Bacteria > Fidelibacterota > Marinisomatia > Marinisomatales > TCS55 > JAZFSI01. The sequence continues at coordinate 1,473 of JAZFSI010000101.1, read as the reverse complement.
AGCGGCAGCCGCGATGGCCCAGCATGGGATTAATTTCGTGTAAGGCGGATATGCGGGTTTTAATTTTTTTCCCTGTTACGCCCAATTCCCGTGCAAGAGAATCAATTTGGTCGTCATCAAGATTAATGAATTCATGGAGAGGCGGATCCAGGAGGCGAATAGTAACAGGCCGGCCCTGCATAACCTTTAATATACCTTTAAAATCTTCTCTTTGATAAGGTAAGAGTTCCATTACGGCTGAGCGCCTGTCGGACTTATTGTCAGCCAGAATCATTTTACGGATAGCTTTGATGCGGTCTGTTTCAAAAAACATATGTTCAGTGCGGCATAATCCAATACCTTCTGCCCCGAACTCAAGCGCTTTGGCAGCATCCGCGGGGCTTTCTGCGTTTGTTCTGATTTTTAAGGTGCGGAATTCATCAGCCCAGGACATGAGTTTATGATAAGCCTGGTTTGAGTTTGGATCCGGGACTAATAATGGTACTTTTCCAACATAAACATTCCCGTTATTTCCATTCAGCGAAAGCCAGTCGCCTTCTTTAAGGGTTACATTTTTTATAGTGACTGTTTTTTCATTCAGATCAATATCCAGGACACTGCAGCCCACAATACAGCATTTGCCCCAGCCTCTCGCCACCAGGGCAGCATGAGAAGTCATGCCTCCCCTGGCCGTAAGGATAGCTTCTGCTGAATGCATTCCATGAACATCTTCCGGAGATGTTTCTTCCCGCAATAAAATAACCTTTTTTCCTGCTTTTGCCCAGGCTTCCGCCTCATCGGCGGTAAAAACAATTTGTCCGTAACCACCGCCGGGTCCGGCCGGTAAACCATGGGCTATGGCTGTTAATTTATGCTCTTCCCCCGGATCCAGATTCGGGTGCAGTAATTCATCTATTTGATCAGGATGAATTCTTAAAACAGCTTCTTTTCTGGTTATTAACTTTTCTCGGACCATATCTACAGCCATTTGAATCGCTGCCTGCCCATTGCGCTTGCCGGTTCTGGTCTGCAGCATCCACAGATGTTTATTTTCGATAGTAAATTCTATATCCTGCATATCCCGGTAATGCAGTTCCAATTTTTTACGGATATTGTCCAGTTCCCGGTAAACTTCGGGCAGGAATGTTTCCAGCGATTCCAGGTGTTCGGATTCATTTCTTCTGGTTGTTTCGTTGAGAGGGTTGGGAGTGCGGGTTCCGGCCACTACGTCCTCTCCCTGAGCATTTTTAAGCCATTCTCCAAAAAATAAATTCTTGCCTGTGGCCGGGTTTCTCGTAAAAGCCACTCCGGTTGCCGATAGATCTCCGGTATGACCGTAAACCATAGCCTGCACGTTTACGGCCGTACCCCATTCGTCCGGTATTCCTTCTATTCGGCGGTAACTCCGGGCGCGCCGTCCGTTCCAGCTTTTAAACACCGCTTCGATTCCTCCCCAGAATTGTTCATGGGGATCATCGGGAAATTTTTCGCCCA
>JAZFSI010000100.1:0-2704 GCA_036446075.1 Fidelibacterota bacterium | reverse complement strand
TAAGAATATGAACATACTTACCATATTCATATTCTTTAATTTCAATTGTTAAATTTACAGCATAATGTGTGTGGGCATCAATCTAACTAAGTGCCCGGGGTCTTTAGTTCTTTTTGGTTTTGGGTTTTTGGTTGAGTTTTTCGTTTCAAAATCGAAGTGTGTCCTCCGTTTTGTGTCCTCTTTTTGACTTTATTTGAATTTATATGACAATATTTGACATTTTATATAAAAGAAAACCCCCGAGGGTAAATCGAGGGTTTCTAAGGGTGGGCGATGAGAGATTTGAACTCCCGACTTCCTCCTTGTAAGGGAGGCACTCTGACCAACTGAGTTAATCGCCCGAATTTTCAGGGCCGGATGAGCTTTTATTTGAGCTTTTTTGAATTCTTTTGCTTTGATTTACGACCATTTAATCCAGGTATGGCAATATCAATCACATCCATGATTTCCTTGGCAAAATGGAATTCCAAATCCTTTTTTATATGTTTCGGAATATCCTCCAGATCTTTGCGGTTGTGGTCGGGCAGGATAATAATACGAATACCGGATCTATGTGCGGCAGTTACTTTTTCCTTAACCCCGCCGATGGGCAGAACGTTACCGCGCAGGGTAATTTCACCGGTCATGGCAACATTACTTTTAACCGGTTTCCCTGTTAAAAGAGATACCAGAGAAGTAAACATACTGACTCCGGCAGAAGGTCCATCCTTGGGGATGGCTCCGGCCGGTACATGCACATGTATATCCGTTTTATTATTGAAATCTTCATCAATTCCCAAAATATCCGTATGAGAACGCACATAAGTCAAAGCTGCAGTGGCGGATTCCTTCATTACATCTCCCAATTGCCCCGTCAGGGTCAAGACCCCCTTGCCTTTCATTTTTGAAGATTCAATAAACAAAATATCCCCACCGGCTGCGGTCCAGGCCAATCCGGTTACAACGCCTGGTTTTGTTGTTCTTTCCGCCAGTTCGGAATAGAACCGGGCAGCGCCTAAATATTCAGTAACTTTTTTCTGATTAATTTTTAATCCTTTAAATTTCTTTTCTACCATTTCACGGGCAACTTTACGCAATACGTTAGCAATTTCTCGTTCCAGGTTTCTAACGCCGGCCTCACGTGTATAAGAATTAATTAATTCTTTGATTCCCGAATCATTAAAGCTGACAATTTTTTTTGTCAAAGCATTTTCTTTAACCTGTTTTGGGATTAAATGCTGTTTAGCGATATGCACTTTTTCGTCTTCAATATAACCCGTGAATTCCAAAATTTCCATTCGATCCCTTAAGGCAGGCGGAATTGGATCCTGATAGTTGGCCGTGGCTATAAACATAACCTTGCTCAAATCAAATTCAACCTCCAGATAATGATCGCTAAAGGTACTATTTTGTTCCGGATCCAATACTTCAAGCAGTGCAGATGAGGGATCTCCCCGGAAATCCGCACCAAGCTTATCAATTTCATCCAGCATGAATACAGGATTGTTTGTTCCGGCTTTTTTTAAAGATTGAAGGATACGCCCCGGTAAAGCGCCAATATAGGTACGCCGATGCCCTCTGATCTCAGCTTCATCCCTCACGCCGCCCAGTGACATGCGGATGAATTCTCTACCCATAGAGCGGGCAATGGATTGGCCTAAAGAAGTTTTTCCAACCCCGGGAGGGCCCGCAAAACATAAAATCGGACCGCGAATCGCCCCATGGGGGTCCTGGTCCTGTTTCAAAGACCTTACTGCCAGATACTCCAGGATTCTTTCCTTAACTTTTTCTAAACCGTAATGATCTTTATCCAGAATTCGTTTAGCTTCGTTAACATCAACACGATCGTCACTGGATTTATTCCAGGGCAGGTCCGAAAGCCATTCAATATACGTTCTGGATACAGTATATTCCGGGGATTGGGTAGGAATGCGGGACAGACGATCGAGTTCTTTCAAAGCTATCTTTTCTGCTTCCTCGCTCATTTCGGCTGCTTTGATAGCATCTTCTAAATCTTTCAGCTCAACAGAAGATTCATCTTCACCCAATTCACGCTTAATTGCTTTCATCTGTTCGCGCAGATAATATTCCCTTTGCGATTTAGCGATTTCATCGTGAACTTCACTCTGGATCTCTTCTCCGAGTTTAATGCGCTGAATTTCGCGGGTAAGAATGCCAATGGCTAATTCTACCCTTTTTTTAACATTTAATTCTTCCAGTACACCCTGTTTTTCAGGATTACTGACTGTCAATAATGAGACACTACGGTCCGCCAGGCGGGAAGGCTTCTGAATGTTGGAAAGCATTCCCGTATGCTCTTCCGTTAAATTTGGCGCCACCTGGATTAAATCGCTGAAATTCTTACGCAAATTATTTGTGAGCGCTTCCAATTCAATATCATCCTTAATCACTTCGTCAGTCACTCTTTGGACAACGGCCCGGAAATAAGGAATATTTTCTTTATATTCTAAAATTTTAACACGGTCAACGCCCTGAACGATGGCAGACTTACTATCGTCCGGCATATCAAATACTTTTAGTACAATAGCCAGAGTACCAAAGGAATAAAGATCTTCCTGTCCAGGATCCTCTATTGAACCATCCTCCTGAGCAACTACTACAATATGTTTTTTACCCGTGCCCAGATCTTCAATAAGTTTTAAAGATTTTTCCCGCCCAATATAAATGGGGATGACCTGCTGCGGGAAAAGAACCGTATTCCGCA
>JAZFSI010000099.1:0-4653 GCA_036446075.1 Fidelibacterota bacterium | reverse complement strand
ATCCTGTCCACAACATCGAAGCGGCGTACGCGCTTTTGGGATTTAGGCGGCTTTGAAAGGGGGCCTTCGTAAATCCTGCGCACTATTAAGCGTATCAGCCATAAAAGAGTATGACCACCGAATATGAAAAGTGTAACTCCCAGCAGCCAGAGCATGAAGGTATGGATATATTCCAGAATTATATTTTCTGCTTTAACCATGGGCGTATAATGCTGGAGAAAACTCACAAAATTGATATTTACACTTTCGTGGCAATTACCGCAGGTTTTCATGATATTTTCCTGATGGGTAGTGGCCATGGGATCCGTATGGGGCAGCACTGAATGATTATCGTGGCAGGATACACAGGTTGCGAAAGCTTCCCCCTGGTAACCCAGTTGATACATTTGACCATGGTATGAAGTATTATAACCTGTCACAACTTCCGGATTAAGCTGAAATTTAAGAGTGACTTCCCGGTCACCGTGGCAGGAAGAACATAGAGCAACAATACTCTGCCCTTGAAATGATTCCTCCGTTTTTAGCACGTCCCGCTCCCCGTGACAGGTGATGCAGTTCGGTGCCTCTTTATGGCCTTTCACCAGGGCATAATAATGGCTTGATTGTTCATATTCCTGCTGCTGCCCGGGATGACAATCGCCGCAGGAACGTTTAATACCGGTAAAAGCCGGGTGTTCCGGAGCGTTGTAATGATATTGATGGCAATTACCGCAATCAGCCTCTTTATTCTGATCAATCATTTCAATCTGCTCGTCGTGGATATTGTAATGAGCTTCTCCAATTTTCACTCTCAGCATTTCTTCGTGACATTTAAGGCAGACATTGGATATTCCCATATCAAATATAGAAGAATTTGCCTCGGTCATATTGGTAGAATGTCCGGTATGGCAGACAATGCAGGTTTCCAGCCTGGGATCACTGTTGGATTCAGGACGATGAATAGATGCTTCATAACCAATATGGCAGCGGGAACATATTAAATCCAGTTTAGCTACAGAAACGAGGCTTTCAGGGTCATGGGGAGATAGGACTTTATGCCTGGCATGGCAATCTGAACAGATCGGTGCGGCCAGATTCCCCTTTTCTATTTCTTCAAAATGCACGCTGTTCATAAATGTGTTTACTTCATTTTCATGACATTTATGGCATGATTCCAACAGCTTCATTTTCCAGGCTTCAGGAGAATGTTCTTCTTTTTCATATTTAAAATGAGGTTTATGGCAGGAGACGCAGGTAAGATTATCTTCTGCTAAATCCCAGTGGCGGGATTGATTGAATTCTTTTAAAATATCCTGGTGGCAAATACCGCAGACTTTTTGAGGTCTGCCGACCCAGGAAATTTTATGTTTTCCATGGCAGTCTGAACAATTGGGAATAGCAGAATATGCTTTTTCCAAAAGCGGTTTGAAAAACCCCTCAATAAATTCTGCTTGTGCATCTGTATGACAGGAACCGCACTCAGGCAGGGAAACAAGCGGAGAATGGGGGAATTCCGTGATTCCATCCAGAGCCGTGTGACAATCAATGCAGCTGAAGCCTTCATGAGGAGTATCGGTTAGGTGATCGTCTGTAACAAATAAGGAAAGTTCAATCCCGGAGCGTCGCACGGAAAGAGATTCATCTTCATGGCAGGTTACACAAGTTTCGTTGTCCTGAGCGAAAATGGTTAAGGGAATCCAAAGAATGAGATACTTTAATGAATTCCCCGTTTTCATCGTATAATTATTTATTAATAGTTAAATAAATTTATTCCAAAAAATAATAATAAAATAAATCTGTCATTGATATATTAACAACAGGCTGTCAATAATGCAAATTTGCAGGATTATAATCATTTTCTTCAATAGGATAATCGGAGTTATATATCCTTTAATAAGTTATCGTTTATTTATCAATTGGTGCAACTTAAAAATAGAACTATTGCCATTCAATATTTAGGAAGATTTGGTTTTTTTTGGATTTTTTAATCAATTCTCAGCGCTTCTTAAAAATAATTATTTATTAATCCCTCTATTACTTTCATGGAAGTAAATTCCTTTTATGCGGACAACACTAAGACCCGGAAATATAAAAAATTGCTTAACAATTTTAGTCCTTTTTTTTGTTTTAGGATGCAGGCAGAGTTATCATTCTTCCATTTTAATGGAAAATTTGAAACTTGGTAAAAATCTTAAAAGCACCGGTAAATCTCTGATTAAAATGGATTACGGCCTTACTGAAGTAATATCCCCGGGAGCCCGCATTGATACGGTCTTAATAGCAGTGCACGGGTATAAATCGACTGGATATGAATGGGTATACCCCTTGAAAAAAATGGCTGAATCAGGCTGGCAGACTTACTTTTACCGTTGGGACTGGGCCGCATGTCCCGACGCAGCAGCTCAGAAGCTAAAAGCGGAAATTATCACTATAATTTCTGATATGGAACCTACTCCCCATTTAATAATTTTTGGTCATAGTTACGGAGGATTAATTACAGTGCTGCTTGCGAGACAGGGAATTGATGAAATAAGCGCAGATTTTCATGCTCTTGCGGCGCCTCTTTTAGGATTCCCTCGATTAAATGAAATGTGTTCGGATTATTTAGGAATACCGTCAGGACAAATCAATAATTTAACCCAGTGGCGTACTGTCCATGATATGGACGGTGCCTTTCGAAACATGGCCCTTGATCCCCAGCTTTTAGAGATCGAACATAGTATTGTCATTAATCTGCCGGACAGCACCGACGGCCATCGACTGGGGCATAACTGGTCAATTTCATGGGTGATAGATAAATATTTTGAAGGAAAATGAAAAAAATTAAGCCGCGGATTAACCTGATTTTTGTTCACTCTCAAATTTCACTATAAAACTACCATTAAAATATTATGAAAATTTCGCACTTTAGGGGAATCATTTTTTCCATATTTATACTGAATGCTTGTTCTGATCATAAACCTGAATTGATAATTCAAACTGAAAGCGGTGAAATAATTGTTGAATTATATGTAGATAAAGCGCCCATTACTGCTTTAAATTTTTTAAGTTATATAGATAAGGGTGCCTATAAAAATGCATCTTTTTATCGAACGGTAACATTAAATAATCAGCCTGTTAACCCAGTTAAAATTGAAGTGATCCAGGGCGGAATATTTGAATATGATTCATTAAACGTACCAATTATTCACGAAACAACAGCTAAAACGGGTATATTGCATAAGGACGGTGTTATATCCATGGCTAGACTGGACCCGGGTACGGCCAGTACTGAATTTTTCATCTGTATCGGGGATCAGCACGAATTAGACTTTGGGGGTTTGCGAAATCCGGACGGACAAGGATTTGCTGCTTTCGGCCAGGTTATTAAAGGTATGGATATAGTAAGAAAAATCCAGATTAAACCGGCTCAAAACCAATATCTTACTCCGACTATTCAGATTTTTAATATTATTCAAAATAAGGATTAATCAGGATGAAATTTAACAAAGCAAATTATGATTTTAATAACCTGCCCGAGTGGATTACATTTTTAAGGAAGGATCTGGATCTGAAATCAGCTGGAATCAACCTGGTTCGGCTGCACGCGGGCAAAGGTTACTCTTTTCTGCACCGTCATGAGCGGCAGGAAGAAATATATATAGTAATAAGCGGAAAAGGAATAATTCATATTGATGGAGATAATCTTGATCTGGTACCCGGGGACATTGTTAGAGTTGATCCCACTGCTGAAAGAGCTTTGAAGGCCGGGGACGAAAATGACTTGGTATGTGTAGTTGTCGGTGCCATGCCGGTCGAGGGATATCCTAAAAAACAAGATTCAAAAACATTGATTGATGATGGTATCAGGAATCACGATTATCGTCCGCCCTGGCTGGAGGGGAAAAAATTTAATACAGATCTGAAAGAAAATAGAATAAAATGACTCTGACTCGCTCCCGGCGGTTTGGTTACACGGCGTTTATTCGATATTTCGGCTGGCGAAAAGTGGCCATGATATATTATTGCCGTCCCCGTATTGCGGAATTGGACGACAATCGCATAGAAGTTATTATCCCTCTTAAAAGACGAACCAGAAATCATGTAAAATCATTGTATATCGGGGCAATGACAGTGGGCACAGATTTAGCCGTGGGCATGCTGGCCATGGTGAAGATCAGAAAAACCAGTAAAAATATAGTCTTAATTTTCAAGAATTTTAATGCTGAATTTCTAAAAAGAGCAGAAGGTAACGTACATTTTATATGCACAGAAGGTAAAAACATATCTAAAAAATTGTCCCATTCAATCGAAACCGGTGAACGGGTAAATTTACCGGTAAAAGTAAAGGCAACTGTGCCCAGTAAATTTGGGCAGGAACCGGTGGCAAAATTCACAATTACGCTCTCAATGAAAGAAAAACAATAACCATGAAAAACTTTTTCATCCTGATTTTAGGGGCTCTGCTCCTCGCTTGCGTTAAACCAATCCAGATCAGGTTGCCGGCTGAATTGGAAGCGGCCAAAGAACTGTCTGTGGAAGGCCTGGAGACGTCCTGGACACTTGATTTTGGTCCATTTCATGTTTATAATATTCAAGATAAAAACAGTCGTCTGCTGTATACGGATTTTAAAACGTCTTCCTGGGATATAGAGGGTTTTGAATTTTTTCTTGAAGATGAAAAAAACGAACAAT
>JAZFSI010000098.1:0-4301 GCA_036446075.1 Fidelibacterota bacterium | reverse complement strand
TTCGCCCAGGCTTTGAAAGAAGCTGAAAAATCCGGAGTAAAGGTGTGGTGTATAACGACCAGTATTACTAAAACAGAAATGACATTTTCTGCTGAAATACCCGTAAATTTAGAATCTGAATAATTGAGATTACAGGATCGTATTTGAATTTTTTCAATCAGGCTCGAAATAGAGTTATTATCTGCGTTTACTGCCTGGTATTTTTAAACTGTGCCGCTGTCGGCCCTCCCGGCGGCGGAGAGGTAGATATAATACCACCTGAATTAATCCAGGTAACACCGGTCGGGGGTTCGTCCTATTTCAAAGGCGGCCAGGTACGCCTTCTTTTTTCCGAATATATTGCAGAAAACACCATGGAAAAATCCATCCGCGTATCTCCGCGCCTTAATACAAATTTAACCATGATTTATAAGGGAAAAGAAATCTGGTTAAATTTCCCGACAGATTTATCGCCGGATAAAACTTATGTTATTACAATCAGTAGAAATTTAAAAGACGAGCATGGAATCAGCCTTTCAGAATCAATCCAGGTTGCATATAGTACCGGAGATTTTATTGATATGGGATCAATCTCCGGGAATGTAATGGGCTCCGGGGATTATGCCCTCCATTTATGGGCTGCGGCTGAGCATGACAGTATATTTTCCACAGCACCCCTCTATGTGTCTGAAACAGGCGAAAACGGAAAATTCAATTTTCAATATCTTGCCCCCGGTGATTATGTACTTTTAGCTCAGGAAAGACAAGCGGGCGGATTACCCTTGAATTCTGAAAGGATGGTCTATGGATTACCTCCCGAAAAGATTTATCATTTAGATCAGGACCAGCAGATGGAGGATATTAATATTCGAGTGAGAAAAGAACCTGAACCTTTAAGATTATTGCGGATCGAGTGGCCGGGTCATAATTGGGGTTGGATATATTTTAACCGGGAAATCGAAAAAAAGGATATTAATATATTGGAGATTACTGAAAACGAACGTGTAACTCACCCGGCTTATTTCCGTGATTCGGAAGATTCTTCGCGTTTACTGCTGCTTTCATCCGACTCGCTCTCATCCGGTAAAATATCCATTAAAATAGAAACGATTGTTATGGAGGACAGTTTATTTTTAAGTGACTCTTTAGAAGCGAGGGTTCCCGCATTAAAAGATACCAGCGCTCTGGTTCTTCTGAAACCCGCTTCTTTAATAAAAATTTTACCCGATCAGGATGGCGGTCCGGCACTTTCATTGATCTTTTCTAAACCTGTTAAAGCAGGGAGTAAAGAAGATCTGATTTTAATTAAGGGACGAGATACGGTGGATATCAATATCAAATGGCCGAATCCCCGGCACTTGGAAATTTTACCAGTTTTAGATTGGCGGCCCAACACTAATTATGTTTTAGAAATAAACACCGGCAAATTTATTCCCGTTGAAGGAAAACCCATTCCGGACAGTTTAATATTTCTGAAAGTAAATATTGGAAACCAGATTGGTTACGGCGGTTTGCTGGGGACCGTGGAGGGCAGCCATTCTGCCCTTACTTTGGAACTTAAGGCTGTGAATAATTCGCAACAGGAATTTATAGAAGTCTTAAATTCCGACCTTCAGTTTCGATTCAATCACATACCTGAGGGAAATTATCAATTAATACTGTTCGAAGATTTAAACAGAGATGGGCATTACTCATTTGGTAAGGCATATCCATTTGAAGCGGGGGAATGGTTTTTCCCGTACTCTGACTCCATCAAAGTTCGCGCAAACTGGGATATCGAAGTGGGTCAGATTCTAATAAAAAAGAGGGGGAATTAATATGTATTGTGTCATACTTGCCGGCGGAAAAGGAACCCGTTTCTGGCCTGCCAGCCGCAAGCTGCGCCCAAAACAATTATTAAATATCGTCGGTTCTGAAGCCATGCTGCAAATGACTGTTAACCGCTTAAAAAAATTGAATTCTGTCGAGGACATCTATATAGTTACCGGAAAAGATTTGGCCCCTGCCATTCGCCGGGAAATAAGAGGAATAGATCCTGAAAATGTACTGACGGAACCATCCGGGAAAAATACGGCACCAGGGATCGGTTTGGCCGCACTCCATATTCGCAAACGAAAGCAAGATGCGATTATGGGCGTTTTTCCGTCCGATCATTTAATTGTAGGTCATAAAAAATTTGAAAAATCCATATCAGTTGCAAAACATCTGGCCAATAAAAATGGATCTTTGATCACCATTGGAATTCAACCCACGTTTCCGGCTACCGGTTTTGGTTATATTCAATTTGATCCAAAGAGTTCCGAAGACCACCTTAATGCATTCAAGGTTAAAACATTTGCTGAAAAACCCCATCTTAAACTTGCAACCCGTTTTTTGGAAAGTAAAGATTTCCTGTGGAACGGAGGAATTTTTGTATGGAAAGTTTCATCTTTTTTCCAGGAATTAGGACAACATATGGCTGAATTAAGCGAACAGCTGGAAAAAATTGACAGCTTAATGGAAAGGAAAAAAAGCATTGATTCAATATGGCGCCAGATAATACCGGAATCTATTGATTTTGGTTTAATGGAGAAATCCAATAATATATTTGTGGTTCAGGCTGAATTCAGCTGGAACGATTTGGGTTCCTGGGATGCCGTATATGAAGTTTCCCCGAAATCCAAGGAGAATAATGTAGTCAGAGGCGAAGGAATTGTGGTGGATGGGAAAAATAATTTCATTCAATCCGACAAACATTTCACAGCTGTCCTTGGAATCGATGATATTGTTGTGATTAATACTAAAGATGCGACTCTGGTCGTTCCCAGGGACAGAGTTGAGGAAATAAAGGGATTGGTGAATATCCTGGAAAAACAAAAACGTCAGGATCTATTATAAGTTGAAATGGTGGAACCGGAAAAATTATTAAATTTTTTTGAAGACCTGGCTCATAAACTTGATATAAATTTAGTGCATGGCAAAGGCAATTTTTCCGGTGGATATTGTCATGTTAAAAATGAAAAATATATAGTTATCAACAAAATTAAACCACTGCAGCAGCGCTTAAGAGTGCTGGGCCAGGTTTTTAAAGGTATGGATCTGAAAGATATCTACATGCCGCCGGCTTTACGCAACTATATTTTAGATTTGGACGGTTCCCTATTTGAGGGGGAAACGGGCTAGAATTCTGCTCTACCCGGATCTGATTAAATTAAATTCCTTATTCTGACCAATCGGTTAGGGTTAGGGCATCGTTAAAATAAAAAAAATTAAGGGATAATTTCTATGAAGAATTACGCGTCTGCTGACATTCGGAATTTCGCCATCGTTGGGCATGGGGCTTGCGGTAAAACCATTCTCAGCGAAGCCTTATTGGCAAATGGGAAAGAGATAAACCGAATCGGATCTATTGAAAATGGTTCTACCGTATCAGATTATCACCTTGATGAACATGACCGGCAAATATCCATACATTCAACACCACTGCATTTAGAATGGCTGGAAAAAAAATATAATTTTATTGATACTCCCGGGTATGCCGATTTTTTGGGGGAGGCAATCTCTTCCCTGGCAGTTGTAGATTTCAGCGTTGTTGTTGTCCATGCTGTTAATGGGATTGAAGTTGGAACGGAAATGATGTGGAATTATGCCAATAAATTAGGTATTCCGAAAATATTAGTAGTGAACGGTATGGACCGTGAACATGCAAATTTTGATTCAATTTTTAAACAGGCGCAAGCACATTTCGGAAAAAATATGATTCCTCTCCAGCTGCCGCTGGATGAAGGCCCCGGGTTTTCCCAGGTTGTAGATATCATTCGGAAAAAAATCGCGACATTTTCTAAGGACAAAAGCGGTAAATACACAGAATCTGACATACCTGCTGAATTGCAGGATAAAGTAAACAGCCTGCATCAGCAATTAATAGAATACGTGGCCGAAGCCGACGATTCTTTACTGGAAAAATATTTTGATCAGGGGAACCTTTCAGAAGAAGAAATGCGGCTTGGGCTGCATAAGGCTGTTCAGGAAAATATTTTTATTCCAGTTTATTGTACTTCAGCCGTTAAAAATATGGGCGTTACGCGGTTAATGGATTTCATTTCAAAATATGGTTCCTCGCCGGTAGATAGAGTTTCAAAAACTGCTGAAAAATCCGGATCGCAGAAACCGGTAGAAATAAAATTAAGCGATAAAAATCCAGTTCTTTATGTTTTTAAAACTATTAGCGAACCGCATGTGGGGGAATTGTCATTTTTTCGCGTGTATTCCGGCCAGATTAAAACAGGTATGGATTTATATAACAGTGCCCGGGGACGAAATGAAAGGCTTGGACAGCTTTC
>JAZFSI010000097.1:0-5945 GCA_036446075.1 Fidelibacterota bacterium | reverse complement strand
GAAAGTTTTTCTATCACTTTGCCTCCATTATCAGCACAGGAATCAGCATTTCTTCCATAGAAATTCCCCCATGCTGAAAACTGCCTTTTAATCGAGAAGTATGTAAATGCTGCTGATTCGGATATAGAAAAAAATTATCATCCTTGGCAAAAATATAATCGTGCCGCTTACCAAATACAGGCAGGCGGAATGTATCCGGATTTTCCACTTTTAAAGCGTTCTTTTCGATTGTACTTAAGTTTCTTCCATATTTATAACGAACACCTTTCGAAGCAGTTTTATCAGCCCCTACCAGGGTTCCATGATTGACTTGAATACTGCCGTGGTCACTGGTCATCACTACTGTAAATCCAGCTTCTTTTAATTCTATTAATATGCGTCCCAGCCAGGATTGTTCAAACCATGTTTTTACAATTTGCCGGTATCCCGATTCATCCGGCAGCATCTCTTTTAAAACATCGGATTCGGATCTTCTATGAGCCACCTGATCTACAAAATTCACTACAATTGCCAAGAGATCCTGCGTTAAATAATCTCCTATTTTAGATTCTATCTTTTTTCCGTCCTGCGGTTGAAAAATTTTGAAATAATTTACTTTTTTATTTTCCAGATTAAAGCGTTTAAGCTGATCGGTTAAAAACTTTTCTTCAAATTTATTTAGACTGCCGGAATCAGATATTAACAATTCCATCTGCTGCGGGTAGTTCCGGCAGAATTCAGCGGGAAACAACCCTGAAAATATTGCATTTCTACTAAAAGGTGTTGCTGTGGGCAGGATTGAAAATGAAGGCATTATTTTTACTTTAAAGGAACGTAAAATAAATGGTAAAAGTATTTGAAACTGATCCAGGCGCATGGCATCTACAACTAAAAAGCATACTTTTCGATTTTGTTCCAGTAAGGGTGCCACGTGTACTTTAAATAGATGGGGGGAAAGAACCGGGCTGTTTTCTCCCTCCAGCCAGGATTTATAATTATTTTCAATAAATTTTGCAAATTCTCGATTGCATGTTAGGCCCTGCTCTTTCAAAATATTGTTTAATCCGGTACTTTTATAGCGGTCAAAATCAAGCTGCCGCCGGACCAGATTATTATAAAGTTTCCACCAGTCATCTGCATTCATATTTTCCTGCAGCTTAATTTCAATATCCCGGAATTCTTTCAAATATTCCCGGGTAGCCGTATCCTCCAGAATTTTATCTTCCTCCAGCTCCTGTTTGATAGCCATCAATATTTGAGTCGGGTTGACAGGTTTAATCAAAAATTGAGCAACTTTTTCAGAAATTGCTTCATCCATTAACCATTCTTCTTCACTTTTAGTGATCATGATAACTGGTAAATCAGGCCGGATTTCCTTTATTTCTCTTAATGTTTCCATCCCGTCCAGACCCGGCATAAACTGGTCCAGAAGCAATAAATTAAAATCTTCGTTTCCAACCAGAATTATGGCATCATTACCGTTTGAACAGGTAGTAATTGAATAACCCTTTTCCTGCAGAAAAAGTATATGCGGTTTCAAATGATTGATTTCATCATCAACCCAGAGTATTTTTCCGCGATTATTTTCCATGATTACACTGATTTCAAATTATTAGTTTTACCTGCTCGGTAAGGCGGGAATATTAGCCTGTATTACGAATTAACAGTATAAAAAAATCTATTCCCGAAGGATTAATATATTTCAAAAATGAAGACATTTATTTTGTTGTCATTTCCCATACTCCATCCCACTCTTTCCCGGGACTATTTTCCTTAAAATATTCACAGCGCTCAATGTAAACGGCTGAAGGAGTGGTTGGTCTGAATGGAAATTTTTCTTCCATTTTTTCGGCTTTACGAAATTCTTTCAGGGCTTTATTCCAGTCCTGCCTGCGATAAAAATCAACCCCCTTTTCAAATGTTTCGACCATTTTTTTCTCAGCGGGACTTAATTCTCCTTTTAAGGATAACAATTCAAATATTTTAACCGGTTTTTTCTTTCCTTTGACCCTTACGTTATCTATAAAGCGCCAGGAATAATTATCCTTTACTGCCGCATAGGTGAATTCAGAAACAAGAATATAGACGACATATTGCTTGGCCGCGGGTTCCAGCCTGGCGGCCATATTTACCGTGTCTCCCATCATGGTATAATTCATGCGCATTTTTGAGCCCATATTTCCGGTTACAATTTTCCCGGTGCTAATTCCGACCCTATGCCTGGTCTGGTGCACAATATCCGGCCATTTTCCGGAAGATGCCCATTTTTCTCTTAATTTGGACAACCTTTTTTCCATCTCCAGAGCAGTATTGCAAGCTTCAATCTCGTGATTTTCAACAGCCACGGGCGCCCCGTAAAAAGCAACAATTGCATCACCTATATATTTATCAAGCGTACCTTTGTGGTCCAGCAGAATATCCGTCATTTCAGTCAAATATTCATTCATCAGAGCCACTAATTCTTCCGGTTCAAGAACTTCAGAAAAAGAGGAAAAACTCTGAATATCGGAAAAAAATGCAGTATGCACTCCAGCTTGACCGCCTAATTGCGGTTCCTGTTTTTCTGCATACATTTGATCAATAAGATCAGGTGATATGTAAGCTCCAAAAGTGTTTTTGAGAAACTTCTTATCCTTCTGTTCAACTAAAAATTTATAGATAACATTTCCCGTATAAGTGACAAAAAGACCTGCTGCCGGCGCCACAAAGGGAATTACTTTTGAAAGGCCCGTTCCCGGCAGACCTATGTGCAGCCAGGATTGATTATTATTGACCACGGATTCCGGAAGTACAAAAGAAATAAATGTTTTTAATAACCAGAAAATATCATCCATAAAAAGGCCGCAGACCACACCGAAAAAAACTAAACCTTCCAGCAGAATCAGGATTCCGGCAATAAGGGGATTAAAAATGGATAAAATTAGAAAAGCCAAAAAACTTAAAGCAGCAATCAGCAAACCATGACTTAGAGGAAAATAATCCAGATCTGTGAGCTTTCCCCCTAATACCTGTAAATAATTTTCATCCAGAATAGTCTGGATGGCATTGGCATGGGTTTCCAGTCCGGGCATGATTTGCTGAATGCCCAGATAATTATAGAAAGGAGTTTGTTTATAATCATGGTGTGTTTCCACCGAAGTTCCGATTACAATAATTTTATTATAAAACGGGGATTTTTTAATATCAAAATCTCCGCCTAATCCTAATACTTCCAGCATTTCCTTTCTTTCCAGAGAATCCTCAATAGACAAAATCCAGGCTGGAATTTTGCCTGGTAAAAATTGACTCATCCAGTCAATATCTTCCTCCGGCACCTTGAGCATTACGTCTTCCGTATCTAAAATGTAGGCTAAGGAAAATTTCGGGAATGTTCCCCAGGCCGGTATATTTTTCTCACTTCTTACTTTATACCCTGACGCCGGACCGTAATAATTAACCAGAAAAGTATTACCATATCCATGGACCGGGATAACTTTACCGCCGTAGGAAAATGTAAGATTTTCCGGGTCAAAATACGGTTTAGCGGTATCGGAAATATTTTCGAACATTTTTACAGCTTTAAGGCCCAGAGTCAGGTAATATGTCTGGGGATCGTGGGATAACTGATCAAACAAAGAATAACGCCGCGAAAAACCATCTTGGTCCAGCATATCATTAATCAACCCTGTCTCTGGATTGGCTGCCATAATTTCCTCAACCGGGTATGCGACGTATTGGGGAGGCTGGAGACTTTGTTCGGTTACTTTTTTAGTATTAATAACAACTTTTGTTCCGAAAATCTGGGCTTCTGCCACTGCTTCCCCTAACATTTTATCCCCGTGTCTGGGAACCAGAAAAGCCATGGTACCGGCCAATCTGTCGGCAAAACTTGTATCCCTGCTTTGAGGAATTTGGCTTAAAATAAAATCCCGGTCTAAATTATTAACAAAATTATGGAGATAGCTTGATTTTGCTTCCGGGGCATCGAACTGAATATCAAAAACAATCACTTTAGCCCCGGCCTGGTACAAATTGCGCACGATTCTGCCCCACACAGTCCCTCTGGGATAGGGCCATTCCTCAGGTATTAAGCGCCAGGTTTCGTCATCTACTTCAACCAATACAATATCGGTTCCTCTTTTTATAAAAGACGAATCTCTGGCAGTCCAGCCGGTTAAGGGTCCCCTGACTCGATTAAAACGAAAATCATAAACTTTTAATTCTATTACGTCAAAAATACCGAAACGATGGAAAAATGAAACGATTAGAATCGCAGAGACTGTAATCACCCAGCCGACCCAATGCTGTTTCATATATTTTAAAATTTTCTGAATTAAATTGCCCAATATCTAAAAATTGTATTTAACTGTTAAGAACAAACCTGTCGCATTTATTTCATAAGTTTCCCCGGAATCATCGATTTTACCATTATCATCATTATCTTTACCGTCCGATGAAAAATCAGGGAATATATTCAGTAGAAATGTAACATTTATATTTGCTGCCAAGTTATTGGAAAATTTATATTCTGCCCCGCTTCTAAATCCTAAAATTTGGGTATGAATCGATCCTTTGCTGTTTAGAAATGATAAAGTACCCATAATCTTCATTTTATTCTGGAAGTATGAATATTGACCGTTAAGAGCCCCTGACGTCCAGGTGTAAGGGATTTTTTCAACCTCCTGATTGCCCTGTTTAAATGGAATTAATAACTCTGTCCTGCTAAAACTCAGAGCAGTTCTTAAAGGACTTTCGAATGCAGAAGACAAATTTAATGAAAAAGTTTTTGTATCTGTTTTGGGAAATAAATATCCCGCGGACCGTTTGAATCCTAATTTATCATTATTTAGGATGGCGCTGTAATTGATGACAGCATTGTGTTTTATGGTACCGGATCGAAAGGGTATGGTAACGGCCATTAAATTATTCACAGCCTTAGAATCTTCGCGAAGATCAATTAAATTACTTCCCACAGTATCCAATTCGGTTTTATTATTATTTTTTCCAATTGACTGGAAATTAATCATGAAAGTGGGCATTCCCGGGCCGGGCATAAAGTTTAAATTCAGAGAGAATGTATTTGTACTCAAGGGATCTATTACTGTTTTAATAATTTTATTATCCTGATGTTTGAAACCTGCGGAAAGCATCAGCCTGTAATCTAAGAAACTGATTCTGTTATTGATGGAAAATTCGCGAATATTATTTCGCAAAAAAGGATTTCCCAGGGAAATATACTCGGGACCAACCTGACGGTATTCAACTATAAAACTGTTTTTGGCATAATTCCCCCTGAGGCGCAGGTTATAAGCCGCGGAAGGCATATTAATTATTGAAGAAAACGGATGCTCCTGTATCGTGGTTATATCAATTGGAACCAGAGGCGACATATAAGTATTAATTGTAAAAAATTGTTCTATATCTAAGGGGTTAATGAAAATTTTGCCCGTATCAATCCCAGCCCCGCCATCCTGGGACTGACCGCCGATAAATCCATCTAAAGTGTCATCTAAAGCCACGTCCAGATCTGCTCTGGACATGGCGCCGTCCCAAATGTTGCGGTTGAATAAACTTAAGTTCCAGTTGAAATCAAAAGTTAATTTCTTTTGATCAAAGGTCCGGCCCAGATTGAATCCAATTACCAGATTATCTTTAGGAGCTCCTCCGGACCATTTTTTCGACTCCAAAAAAGTGAGTGAATCTCCGCCAGACTCGACCAGGTTTTGAAATTCCGGCAAAGTGTAAACTCCCGCGAGATCGGCAATAGTAGAATCAACAGTAAATGTAGAATTGCCAAGGGCTGCTTTTATGGAATTTTTGTCATCCCTGACCTGCAGAATATGCAGTCCCATTTTAAATTTTGATTTAAAATCAACAGAGATTCTCAAAGCCACTAAATTTCTTTGAAAACTATAACCTTTGCGATCCATGAAATGGGTCTTTAATCCGGTTGAATCCGTAATTGTCTCAAGGGGCAGAAATTCATA
>JAZFSI010000096.1:0-3194 GCA_036446075.1 Fidelibacterota bacterium | reverse complement strand
TTCCAGCCACATTTTTAATACCAGGCTCCAAGTCCATTATTTGCAGGGCAGGTCTGATAGAATCTGCGTAATTCTGGGTTACACCTGATAATATTCCGTCTGCATCTCCCATTTGTACCATCATACTGCCAAAATAGTTAGTGCGTTTTATGCTAACCTTGGCCCGGCGTCTGGTGATGCCTTTTCTCTGTCGTCTTTCAAATAATTTTTCGGCATACTTCTGATGATATTTGCTGGTTGACGGATCAATCAGTTCAACTCCTTTTAGATTAGCATCAAGTCGTTTTGCTTCCTTTTTGATATCGTCCAGATTTCCCAGTAAAATAGGTTTGGCTATTTTCTGTTGAACAATATGCACGCTGGCACGGATAACAACATCACTTTCTCCTTCAGGAAATACAATGCGTTTAGGATCATTTTGAGCTGTATTAATAATTTCTCTCATTAATTCCCGGCTTTTACCGAGACGAGCTTCAAGTTTATCACTGTAAAGGTCCAGATTTATATTTTTTTGAGCTACACCTGTATCCATGGCCGCCTTTGCCACAGCCAGAGCGACAGATGTTAATACTCTATGGTCAAATGGTTTTGGTATAATATATTCCGGTCCAAATTTCAACCTGTCTTTTCCGTACAAACTGGAAATGGAATCAGGTACGTCCTGTTTGGCTAAATCCGCTAAAGCCTGGGAAGCGGCTATTTTCATTTCAGTATTAATTGTTTTAGCGCTTACGTCCAGGGCGCCCCGGAATATAAACGGGAAGCCCAAAACATTATTCACCTGGTTTGGAAAATCTGACCGGCCGGTGGCAACCAGTACATCCTTTCTGGCAGCAACGGCATCATCATAATTAATTTCCGGATCGGGATTTGCGAGGGCAAATATTATGGGATAGTCAGCCATAGTCCGAATCATTTCCCCGGTGAGAATATTACCAATGGATAGACCCACAAATATATCGGCCCCATTAAGGGCATCTCCAAGCGTACGATCCCTGGTTTTGATCATAAATTTTTCTTTGTATTTATTGATACCCCTGGTACGGCCCTCATAAATCACGCCCTGGCTATCCAGCATACAAATATTCTCTCTTTTTATTCCAAAATTCAAATAATGTCCGGCGCATGAAAACGCCGCTGCTCCGGCACCGCTGATTACAATTTTTACTTTATCTCTTTTTTTACCGACGATTTCAATCGCATTAATTAATCCGGCTGCAGAAATAATTGCAGTACCATGCTGGTCATCATGAAATACGGGAATTTTCATTTCAGCTTTTAAGCGCTTTTCAATTTCGAAACATTCGGGTGCTTTAATGTCCTCCAGATTAATTCCTCCGAAGGTGGGCTCCAGTAGTTTAACGGCTTTGACAAATTCATCTACATTCTGAGTGTCCAACTCCAAATCAAATACGTCGATATCAGAGAATCGTTTAAAAAGAACCGCTTTTCCTTCCATAACGGGTTTTGCAGCTAAAGGACCAATATTCCCCAGGCCCAGAACGGCCGTTCCATTTGTAATTACAGCTACGAGATTACTTTTGGCTGTGAATTTATTGGCCAGAATAGGATCTTTTTTAATTTCCAGGCACGGAGCAGCTACTCCGGGTGTGTAAGCCAAAGATAAATCCCGCTGGGTAATGGTAGACTTGGTGGCCACAACTTCAATTTTCCCAGGTCGGCCGTCTTCATGGTATTTTAAGGCTGCTGTCTTAATCGTCATAAATTTTCCCCTAAAAAATTTATTTTATTAACCGGATCATTGGTAGAATTTACAAGAATTATCTGTATGGTTTAATAAATAAAGGATATAATTGTCCACTTAACTGCCAGCGAATAATGAAAAGCGTTTTATTGACCTCTGGCTTCTGCCTGTCCCGCTGGGAGCGGAGCAGTGTAGCAGCGGAGCGACAGTATCAGGGTCATTTTTCTATTGACTTTTCACTCTTCACAATTCACTTTTCATTAAATAATTCTGATTTGACAAGTTCCCGGGCCTGTTTTAAATCTTCAATAAAATCAATTTCAATACAGGGTAAATCGGATACATTTTCATAAAATAATTTATTATCAGCCAGTAAGGGATGGATTGCAGCTTCAAAATAATCTGATTTGCCGCCTCCGCTTATCAGGCGCTTTAGAGAATCAAATAATAAGCTGGTGAATTTAATTGAAAATTTTGCTACTCCGATAAATTCCCCCAGGGAATTATCTTCTATTAATTCTTTTCCTATGGCGACTATCCGGTTGGCCTGGCCTTCAATAACTTTTACTTCTTCCCGACCGCAGTTTTTTACATCCACTGCCAGCACAGAATCATGTTCCGAATCAATAATTCTTTGTAATACCAGTTTAGGATAGAGTACATCTCCATTCATTAACAGGATTTCGGCCCGGCCTAATGCGGGTTGGCATAAATTCAGTGAAAAGGCCGTATTTGTTTCAAAGAAATGTTCATTTATCAAAAATGTAAAATTGATCGAGGGCCAGGTTTTTTCAAGATATGAAATAAGGGCTTCCCTGAAGTAACCCACGACCACAAACACTTCATTGATGCCTGCAGCTGTCAGAGCCTCCATTTGATAATCTATTATGGTTTTGGAACCTACTTTAATTAAACATTTCGGTGTATCATAAGTCAGGGGGTAAAGTCTTCTGGAAACGCCGGCTGCTAATATAATTGCTTTAATCATAATGTAAATTTAAGACCATCGCTTTTATTTGAAGAATAGTTATTTACCAATACCTGAATATGGATATTTAATTTTAATATTCTTAGCTTGACACTCATCAGAAAGGAGATTCAAGCTTGCTGCAGAAAGAAAATTTTAAAGGCATAATTTTTGACATGGACGGGACCCTGGTAAATACTCTGGAAGAAATAGGCCGTACAGTTAATGAGGTTTTATCTCTTCAGGGTCTGCCGTCCCATGAATTAGAAAATTACCGTTTTTTTATTGGTCGCGGAATACATCATTTAATGACTTCGGCTTTACCGCAGGATATGCGAACTCCGGAAATCCTGGAGGAATGCCTGGAAAATCTGCAGACAATTTATCCACGCTATATCAATAAATATTCTGCTTTATATCCAGGTGTAGAAAAATTGTTGGATCTCCTGGCAGAAAAAAAGATAAAAATGGCCATTTTAACAAACAAATCCCATCATCTTGCACAATTATGCTACTCCGCGT
>JAZFSI010000095.1:0-5162 GCA_036446075.1 Fidelibacterota bacterium | reverse complement strand
CCACGTGTTTTTTAAGGCGGTCGCGGTGGAAGCCCGTGGTCTGGCCCATGAAACCCTTAATCACAGGCATATGGTTTTGAGTGAGCATGGTAGGTACCGGATCATATTTTGCGGAGAATTCAAAGAGTGTAAAATAATCTGCTTCGGCTCCCCGCACCGTGGGATTATCGCTGGGCGGATAGTCTATATCAGAAAATTCGTAAACCAGGGGGTCTGTAATAACAGTGAAATCCGTAAAAGCAAAAGTCTTTGAATAATCCAGTTTATTCTGAATATCCTTGTCAAAGGGCGTACCGTCATAAACGGCATGAACGCCATCCAGATTGTCTTCGGCCAGGGCAATATCGTAGGAATCCGTAGCCGAACACATGGCGAACAGAAAACCGCCCTGCCCCACGTAAGCTTTTATCATTTTTGCAAGGTCCTTTTTCTGCCGGTGGACGCTGGGGTATCCCAGGCGCCGGGCCATTTCCTCAAATTCCAGTTTTTGCTGTATATACCAGTCGGCAGTGTTATAATTGCGGTAGAATTTTCCATACTGTCCCGTAAAATCTTCATGATGCAGGTGCAGCCAGTCGACCTGCTTTAAACCTCCTAAGAATACTTCCTCATCCCAGAGAGTTTCATAAGGGACTTCGGCGTAAGTTAAGGCCAGGGTAACAGCATCATCCCAGGGCTGCTTGCTGGGGGGAGTGTAGATGGCAATACGGGGCGCTTTTTCCAGTAATGCTATATCCATGTTGTTTTCACTTACCTGGGCGTAAATCTCAAGAGTTTCTTCGGCTCCTAAAATTTCTACGGTAACTCCTCTAAGCCGGCATTCCTTTATTATTTCCGTATAACTATCCATTAAAAAGGAGCCCCCGCGATAATTCAGGACCCATTCTATATTAATGTCCTTGGTTAATACCAGATAAGCTATTCCATAAGCCTTCAGGTGGTCTTTCTGGGCCGCATCCATGGGAATAAGTAATTTCTGGGCCAGAGCTATTTCAATTAAAATCAGGCCCCACAGCAGTAATGTTTTCATTCAGCTTTCTTTAGCTCCTAATTTACGAATATGAAGGCGTATCGGTTCTGTTAATGGGGAGGTGGAACATTCCTCGAGAACGCGGTTGTAATGAATTAAAGCCGCTTTAGGATTATTTAAAAAATTCTCTGAAATTTCACCGGCTAAAGCCAGGCCCTTATCCTTTAAAACTGTATTGGTAAGGCTCAATGATATTTTAAGTGCTCCTTCCGTATCTCCCGCCTTTAAGCGCAATAACGCTTCCCGCAATGAGCCTAGAGGGTTGATGGAAGCACCGCTGAAATTCACCTTATTTACGGCAAATATTTCGAGTGCCTGCTTTAGATTGTTGCCGCGAATAAATACTTCTGCCCTTAAATAATTTTCAAAGGCCCGGCGGTCTTTAGAAGAACCTTCCTGATAATGATTAACAATTAATTCCTGCAGTTCCACCAGATCGTTAAAATACAAATGCTGGGGAGATATTTCAAGCAGCAGGGAATCCAGCATTTCTGCACTTTTATCAATTTCTAAAGAGAGCAGACGGGACTGGAGGTATCTTAATGATAAACGGGTAATGGGATCATTTGAATTTTCGGCCGGCAGCAGTTTTTGAAAGTAAAGTGCTGATTCTTCCAGTTTTCCCTCGGCCAGGTAGAGGTCGCCCAACCTCAGAATTATGAGGTTTTTTAATTTTTGGCCGGGACTGGAATTTAAGGCCGACAGATAGGATTGCCTGGCTCCCGAAAAATCTTCGATAATTCGATACTGAATTTCTCCTAAACGAAAATGTACCCGGGCCGTGGAGCTTGATGGAGCAGCGTCTTTTAAAATGGATTGATAATGTTCTAAAGCTGTGACCAGAGACAGGGAGGATACCTGAGGTTTTCTAAAAAAGACATCCTCAAAAAAAATATTGTTGGGAAAATAAGCCACAAATTCCAGGGCGTTGTGGTCCAGGATGATCTGGTGTTCATAAGTTTTACCCAGGCCCAGAAGAGCTTCGCCGATTAAATTTGAGGGTCCCTTATTTTCATTTAAACCATCCAGCAGATAGTGATAGGCTTCCAGGGCCTGATCGATGACTTTTTCTTCCAGAAGATTCCCGGCAAAAATTAAAAATCTACGGTAATCTGCCTGGCTTTTTAAGCCCAGAATTTTGTGTTGGGCCAGGGCCTTGCTGAAATTACCCGTTTTAAAATAAAAAGCAGCCAGAATTTCGTGGATTAGGACCGAACTGGAATCGACCTGGCTTAAAAGTGAGGATTCTATGATTCCTAAGGCGGATTCAAAATCGCTCATAAGCAGAATTCTATCTAAAACATGATTTACCAATCCGGGCTCATTCCTGGCCGCGAGAAGATAAGCTTCCAGAGCCAGATCATAAGCCTGGCGTAATTGATAATAATTCCCCATTTCTAAAGCCAGAAACGCTGGTTTTGAAAAACGCATCCGGCCCAAGGTCTGTATTCTCACCATATTTTCGGTTAATCCAAAACGGGCATAAACATGGAAAATCTTTGTGAACACTGTCTGGCTGGATAAATGATCTTTTTCAAATTCCAGCCAGACTTTAAGAGCCTCGTCTGCCTGGTTATTATTATATAAAGCTTCACCCAGATCAAGGCGGGAATGGAAATCCTGCGGGTTGCTGTTAAGCCAATCTCTCATTAGTTCCAGGATTTGTTCGTTTTCACCGAGTCGGATCAAAATAGATTTTAACTGCTGAAAGGCACGCTGATTATGAGGGTCGGAAATAAGAATACTTGAATAAATAATCCGGGCTCCGTTTATATCTCCGGCTCTCTCCATAAGCAGGGCCTGACTTAATAATACTCTTTCCTCGGACAAGCCCGCAACCTGTCCTAAAGAAAGGGATAGCAGAAATATACCGATCAATGATCTCATGAATTTGGACTTTCTATAGTTTTGGAGGTTGAATCCTGGAGAATAATTTCCTCTACCCGGCTTAATCTGTTAAAATAACGTCTGATCATGTCCTGATAATCGCGGCTGTAACCGGATTTTAGAGCCTGATTCAAAGCTTCGATAAACAATGATTTACGCTGCCCCAGATCCCGGGGCAGCCCAGCAGGTCCCTGGGATGGGGACGACAGGGCAGATTTTGATTTTCGCTTATCTTCAAAACCCCTTTTAGTTAAAGATCTTTGGCTATCCAGCATGCGGGAAAGGATAGACTGCTGGCGCTCTTGCGTCTTTTGAGTGAAATTGCGGGCCTGCATATCTTTTATAACGGAATCCATATCCCTAGCAATCCCGCTCAAGTCTCCCAGGCCCTGTTTTCCGGACGAATTCATTTCGTCCATAAGCTGCCCCAGAGATTTTCGTACGCCCTGCTGTTTTCTTAACATTTCCCCCATGAGGGATTGCTGCTGCGCTGCGGCCATCTGCCCTAAAGCTAATTGAAGACCCTGTCCGTTAATCCCCTGCTGCTGACCGCTTAATTCTCCCATTTTTTTCAAAAATTCAGCATAACCGCTGGCTGATCCGGTAGACTGCATTTCTTTGATAGCCGTAAGTATTAATTGGGCCGTCTCATTCAGACCAACCATGGCCTGTTCCTGGTTTTTAAGACTGCCCGGGCCGTTCCTTTCTCCAAGCCTGGTTTTCGATTGCTCCATTTCTGAAAATGTGCGCCCCATGCTGCGTCCCATTTCCGGTGTAACCAGAAAAGTCTGTTTTGAGAGGTGCATGAGATTGCCCATAATATGGGAGAGCTGATCCTGGTACAGCTGCTGCCGGACTGCCAGGTCGGCCTGCCGGGGAGAATTTCTGGGCGTTGTTACTGTTTCCTCTCGAAGCGCTTCCTGGGCTTTGGACAGTTCCAGAATGTCCCGCAGAACCTGACGAAACTTCCGGGCTATATCCCCCACGGTTTCCAGTTGAAATTGAGCCTGGATTGAATTTAAGGCATTATCCATTTTTTCAAGGTTTTCCAGCGCCTGCCGGCTGGATTTTTGGGCCCGGTCACCATCCTGACGGTTTAATTCCCGGGCCGCATTTTTAAGATCATTCTCTATATCCCGGGCTAAATCGGAAGCGGATAAATCCTGCAAATCCTCGGCGCTGGAGGGACTGAATTCTTCCATCATTTCGGCAGCAGATTCAAAACTTTCCTCTAGATCAGCATAATCATGAATATTCTGTTCTTCCTGCCGGCTTAATTTCTCGAAAACATCCGTATCAGCTTTTGGGTCAGCTTCGGACGCTGCTATATCCTGATTTAAATTTTCCTGCTGCCGGATTAACTGTTCTATTCTTTTTTTAATTTCATCCATTTTCTGTTCAGCCTGAACCCGTCGGAATATATCCAGGAAACGATCAAGTTCCTGTTCTACCTGATCCATATTTTCTGAGAGATTTTTTAAAGCATCCAGGAGATCCTGATTGGTTATATTTTCCAGAGCGTCTTCTAAAGCATTTAATTTTTCTCTCAAACCGGGTGGGAAAATATCTTCTATCAATTTCTGCAATTCATTGAATTTTTCCAGCATTTCTGAGGTAAAGAGGTCATTTTCCCGACCTGTGTCTTTCAAAGCTTCTATTTGTTCAGCGAGTTCCTGAAAATCCTCTAGCTGTTGTTTAACTTCTTCCAAAGATTTTTTTAAAGCCTGTTTTTGATCCCAGTCCGGTTTGTCCGTTTTCAAAATTTCCAATTCCGTCTTCTCCAGTTGTGCTTTAAGCAGGCGCACGTCCTCCAGTTCCATTTCGATTTTTTCCGTAATTTTTTCTTCTCTCGCGGCAAAATTCTTAAAAAGATCATTTAATGAGGGCAGACGGGCGATGAATGTTCCTGAAATTAATTTTTTTGGCCCTGATACTGTATCATTATCATATAATTCGAAATGATAATGAACCTCGTCCTCGGGCATGAGACCAAGCTCAATTAAGGACCAATCAAGTTCTATTTCCTGTTTTGTATTTCCGTTATTGAGATTAATGGCAAACATGGAAATGAAAGGATCGGCCTGAATATAACTGGGGCGGCGGATTTCGTAGGCTACTTGAAGATTAGAGAATCCAAAATCGTCTTCGATGGTTAATTTTAGAGGAATTATCTGTTCTCCGGTTAATTCCACGATTGGCGCAGGCAGAAATATATTCATTTCCGGAGGCATGTCCGGTATGATTT
>JAZFSI010000094.1:0-7597 GCA_036446075.1 Fidelibacterota bacterium | reverse complement strand
CTCTGATCCGACAAGTTCATCGTTGAATCTCGCAACCGCCGCAATCGAATCAATCGGTGGCCCCGCACGCTCACGAAATCTGAGTGAATCAGCCAGCCAGGGTATTAAAACTATTTATGCCCCGGCCTCAAATGTGGGAAAATTAAAACAGGCAGCTAAAGGAATTAAAATAATTCCGGTTAAATCTGTGAGCCAGGTTATGAAAAAACTTTTCCCCTGACCCAATTGCCGATGAAATTCTCAATTTTAAATAACGACTTAAATACATCAGCTCGTACCGGGATTCTTGAGACTGACCACGGTAAAATATTAACTCCGGTTTTTATGCCCGTGGGAACGCAGGCTGCCGTAAAAACAATTGATCCGCAATTTTTAAATGAGCAGGATTGCCGTATAATTCTGGGAAATACTTATCATCTGTATATGCGGCCTGGAATCGAAATAATTCTGGGTGCAGGAAGTTTGCCTGATTTTATGAATTGGGATGGTTCCATGCTTACCGACAGCGGAGGTTTTCAAGTATTCTCCCTGGCGAAATTAAATAGAATATCAGACGACGGAGTTGAATTTAATTCTCACCTGGACGGCAGCAGACATTTCTTCACTCCGGAAATTTCCATGAATATTCAGCGTCACCTGGGAGCAGATATAATTATGGCTTTTGACCAATGCCCGCCGGGACAGGCTGCAAAAGAAATAATCAAACAAGCCGTCGGGAGAACTAGTTCCTGGACAAAACGCTGCGCTGATTATCTTAAGGATAATTCTTCCCTTTACGATTGGGAACAAACCCTTATCCCCGTTGTGCAGGGCGGTATATTCCCCGATTTGAGAAAAGAGAGCACCGAGGATCTAGCGGCCTATGCTGAATGCGGTATGGCCATAGGAGGGTTGGCCGTGGGAGAGGAGAAATCACCCATGTTTGATACTATCGGACTGATGGATGAAATTTTACCGAGAGAACAGCCCCGCTATCTTATGGGAGTAGGCCGGCCCACCGATCTGGTCCGTTCTGTCAAATCCGGAGTTGATATGTTTGATTGCGTCCTTCCCACCAGAAATGCCCGCAATGGTCAATTGTTCACCAGTTCCGGGTTGGTCAATATAGGCAACAGTAATCATAAAAATGATTATTCTAAAATTGACAAAAATTGCACTTGTTATCTCTGCAGTAATTTCACCAGAGCCTATTTAAGACATTTATTTAATATTAAAGAAATTTTGGGTTTACGGTTGGCTTCCATCCACAATTTATTTTATTATCTTGATCTTATGAAAACTGTGCGAAATAAGATAAATTCCGGTGATTTTGAAAAATGGGCTAATTCGTATCTGAAAAAAATGAAAAAAAACAAGGGGATGTAAGCATCGGCAAATTTTGTTTATTTATTTTACTGTCCCTGGGATTCTCCCAATACACTGCCGATATACGGGTAGTCCGATATTATGCCTCTGAACGGGATTTTCTGGGAGATAACCGGTTATTGGCGACAGAAAGAGGGGAGCAGGATTATCTGCAGGTATTTTTTAATGACCTGAAACTGCCTGTATTAAAAGAATGGGTGCAAACCGGCGGTACTGTAATCAAGTCTGAAATTCTCGAGTATGATTTAGAAAAAAAATTAGTCAGAAGGTATGTTCTGGATGAAAATAAACAGGCCCGGGAAATAATTCAATTTGGTGTTGAACCATGGAGTTTTGAATTTAGGAAAGTTATATCAAAAGTAGGTACCAGGCTTGATTACACAGAGCAGAGGAGTCATTTTTCCGTGGATGACGAAAACAGAATCAACCTCGTACAGTTTATTACTGTAGGAGGGCATGCTTACGGGGAAATCCAGTTTTATTATGATCATTTAAGTATGTTGATTGGAGAAAATTGGCGCACGCTGCCGGACCGTAAATCCGTCCGCAAATTTGCTTATGCCTATGATTTATTAAGCCGTGAACGTGAAATATGGGAATACGGATCCAGCGGCGAGGAAATCAGCCATGTGAGTATGTCTTTTGCCGATCAGGACAGCTTATATAAATACCCTGCTCCCCGAACCGGAAATCGTCTGGATGAAGTAGCTCTGATTTTAGATGATATCAAAAGTCTTGATATAATTATTCCGGAATTTGTGTTTATACCAAAGTATGAATATGATATTATAATATTATTAACGGGAGAACGGATTGATATTGATTTTATAGCGATTCAAAATAGAAATGTACAATTTTCATTGGCCGGTACGGATGAAAAACTATCTTTACCGCTGGTTAGGGTAAGCACGATTATTAATAAATTCGGAGAAAAAATCTTTCCTGGAAAATTTTAAACTGATGTATAAAAATAATTGTACCTTTACCCAGCTGTTTTTTTGATAATAGATAATTTGCCCAGTATAACTACTTTATTTTCCAACATACCGAGGTTATCCATGAATAAAATGAAAATATTCATCTTTCTGGGACTGACAAGTTTTTTGACAGCTCAGGAACAGTCCTACCCTCCGCCCTCCACTTTAATAAAAATACCTTCTGCAGGAACCCTGCTGAGAGGAAGCTATGCTCTGCAGATGCGGATACAAAAAGCCGGCGGACTGATTACCAGCCTAAGTGTAGGCATTACCGACAGATTTCAATTCGGACTTTCTTTCGGAGCTGCAAATTTGATAGGGGACGATAGTTTAGAGTGGTACCCGCGCCCCGAAGCCAATATAAAATATCTGCTTATTAATGAAACTGCAAAAATACCGGGTCTTTCTGTGGGGGTTGATACACAGGGTTTTGGTAAGTTTCATTCTAATGACAGTCTTGGCCAGGCACTTAATCGTTACGAAAACAAGGCCTGGGGACTATACCTGGCTGCCAGTAAAAATTGGGCCACACCCCTGGGGAATTTGGGGCTTCATGCCGGGACCAGTTATAATTTTTTAGAAATTGATGACGGCGACAAAGATTTGAATGCATTTTTTGGTATGGATATTGATTTTAATCCGGAACTATCTATTATGCTGGAATATAATGCAGCTTTGAATGAAAATGACATGACCGCAAAATCAATGTCCATAAATCGCGGTGGTTATTTAAATGCCGGGCTGCGCTGGACGTTTGTGGAACGGCTCCATATTGAAATGGATTTTAATAATTTACTTTTTAATGATGAAAAAGTAGATTATTTCAATCGTGAATTAAAAATTACATATATAGAATATTTTTAATTGGATTAATATATTGTACTTAATTAAGGCCTGACAAATTTGAGCCGATTTTCAGGTTTGAATAAAATAATGATAAAATGTCCAGATTAAAAGAAATACAAATTTCTTCTGTTAATATTTACACTGGAAATTTGCTGGATGTCTGGGTCGACCGGGTGAAATTACCCGACAACAGTTTTTCTTCCCGGGAATATATAAAACATCCCGGTGCTGTTGTAATCGTCCCTGCGTTACCTGATGGCAAAATCGGACTCATACGTCAATATCGCTATCCCATGGGTCGGGAATTTATTGAATTACCGGCCGGGAAAGTAGACCCGGGTGAGAAACCGATTGATACAGCTGCCAGAGAATTAGAAGAAGAAATTGGATATCAAGCCGGTAAGCTGCGTTTATTGACAGAAATTAGTCCATGCATAGGTTATAGTAATGAAAGAATGTGGCTTTTTCTGGCTCAGGACCTTACTGCTTCAGCTAAAAATATGGACCAGGACGAATTTATAGAATTTATGCCCACACCCCTGGAAGCTGCCGAAGAAATGGTCTGGCAGGGAAAAATAAGTGACGTGAAAACAATTATTGGAATATTATGGACTGGGAGGATTTTGGGAACAAAAAGAAAAGAAAAAAAATCAGTTGGCTGATATCCCCGCCACTGTCGTTACGCTGCTTCGCTCCTCGCGGGACAGGCAGAAGTCAGAGGGAAAAAGGTGACGTGTGACTGGTAACGGGAAAATTTCCGAATTTTCCCCATATATTTTCTTTATTTTTTTAATAATTAACAATTAACTTTAATTAAACAATCTCTCATTATATTGGGATTAAGTTATGGAAAACAGCAGTGCTTCAAATCGAGGTTTGGATAGACGCGGGAATGATCGCAGGAAGTTGAATAAGCGTCGTGCAGAGAATAAGATTGTTAGTAATGACAGGCGTTCCAGTGATGAAGATCGCAGAATGAATTACCGGCGGAAAACAATAGATCGCAGAAATTGATATATTTGATCTGATCAATCGCTGTCAGATATTTTTAAATTTGCTACTTTCATGTATATTTCCCTGGTATGGTTTAAATAATTTATTATATCCTGACGCTGTTTAATTAAACTGTACATTAGATTCCGCTTTCGATAAAAAATGGATAAAAAACGTAAATGCTGGCGGTATTTCCTTACCTTTTTAACATAGGTCAGAACAAAATTTCCGCTTGGGATTAAACACACTATATATAAAAAAGTCCAAAATATACTTTTGGATAAATAAGCAATTAAAAATATTTCCAGAGTATAGATAATAATAAAAATCCCAGTTCCTGCCAGCAGTTTAGTTGGTGCTACCTCCGCCTTTATCCGGGCAAATCTGCCGGCAAACCAGCGTGGAAATTCATACGGCAATACATTATTTACCAGGCCATAGATGTAAAATGGGAATCCGGATACAATGTAACCTAATGCTTTAGCCCGATCCCAGGTACTGGCGCTTTTTCCACTTGGATCCAGATATTCGTCTTTCAATCTTAACAGATCGAGATGATGCAGATATTTATGCAGCATAGTACGGAATTCTTCAACTTTATCCGGTCGATTTACAAAATACCACTCTACAGCAGACAACAATACTTTGGTTACAGAAAATTCATCAGATTTGCTATTAATATCCAGACCCAGATTTACCATTAATTCTTTTTTATAAATCATTTCCAGGCCGGAAACCATTTCTTCCAGCTCAATATTTTTAAGGTTATCAGTCAATTTATTAATAGCTGTTTTAATTTTATCCGTAAGCAGCTGGACGGTTTCGAATTCATTCGCTTCATAGGCATGTTTATAATCCCAGACCTTTATGGGAGGTCCGAACCGAACTATAACGTCACTCCGAAATTTTACTGCATCCGAATAGCATAATCCCACCGGAATTATAGTAATTCCCAGGTTCCAGTCAAACTTAGCTTCGGCTCCCAGTCCAATTCTTGCCGCTCCAGTTTTAATTTTATGTAAAATTCTTTCTCCGGTAGAAATACCCTCAGGAAAAATCAGGAAAGATCCGTTATTTTTAAGGATATTAAATCCGGCAGAAAATGAATCTGTATTTTTATTTAAACTCTGGGGATTGTCCTGTGTTCTGTACATTGGTATTATTTGAAGTTTTCCCAGAAACCAGCGTTTTAAATGCGTATTGAACAATGTGTTTTTAGCAAAAAAGGAAAGCTTTTTCCCGCAAACATGAATAATAACCATGGGATCAATCATCGTATTAGGATGATTGGAAACAAAAATTACTGGACCATGGCGGGGAATATTCTCTTTATTCGCAGGGGAAATTCTATTAAAAAATAATCCCAGGGCCGTTCGGGCTATTAATTTTGTAATAAAATATATCATGGATTATTCTGCTGTAATTCAGGAATCTGAGTATTTTCTGTTTTGTCACAAATATTCCGTAGATCAAAGGAAGCGGGGTCAGGGATTTGCCCGCTTAAAATTAATTTCTTTAAAAATTTTACAGAAAATGAAGGAATTGCCAATTCATCATAATATTTAAATAAATTTTGCACCGGAGGGGAATGATATTGCTCGCAAAATGAGGGCAAATTTTCTGAAACAGTTTCGGATTTATTTAAAAATGTTAAATTCTGCCCTTCGTAATAAAAAGATGGATTATAAGATTCATCCCAGTAAGGATTTACGTAATCTGCTATATCGAAGGGTTTTAATAGAACCCATCTTCGGGCAGATTTTATTAATAAAGGATCATTGTCCCGGCAAATATCCAAAGCAAAGGTAAGTCCCTGAAAATTAGCTTCCAGGTCAGCAAAAGAAAATACGCCCGAAGCGATTCTTCCCAATAATGTTTTTTCCCCTGTTACTCCAGCCATAATAGAACGTTCAATCGCATCCTTGGGAGAATCTCCCTGATTAAGCCTTTGAATATATATGCGGTAATAGATATATCCGGATCCCGTAAAATGGGTTAATTTGTCTATCCCGGTATAAATTCCATTAATGTTGATCAATTCATCGATCATATAATCAAAAATAAAATTTTGTCTTAACTCAAATGCTTTAGATCCCCTTTTCTTAAATATGCTGTTTTTATATCTTTCCTCCTGAGGCATATTAACAGGAGGATATTTATCAATTGCAGATGATTCCTTGATCCAATATTCAAGGGGGCTGTTGAGTGTTACGCCAAAATGTTCCAATATTTTTCCCGCCGCTGTTCGGCAGTCGCAGTTATCGGGTAAATTTTTTAAAGCGATTTTTATTTCATTATTATAATATAAATTTAATTCATCTACTGCATTATTCAGGGGATGGCCCCAGACTAGAGTATGATCAACCTCTCCAGCGGAAAGAATAAAAGAAAACAGACACGAAAATATTCTTTTGAATTGACACATAATAAATTATAATTGAAGGTACGCATTAAAGAATTTTTTTTTATCATATTTTTTAAGCGTGATTTGGATTTGAAATTGATTATTTTTAACTTTATTGATCTTTCCTTGCTTCAATCAGAAAATTATTAAAATATGACACATCCTCAAAATCAAAAAAGTCAGGCAGATGGAATAAGGCAGGCCTTTGACTTCCAGGCTGCAAATTATCGTCAGGTCGGCAAATCAACTGCATTGGAACGTCTGGAAAAGTTAAAGCGGCTGGGTGACTGGATCATGGACCATAGGGGAGAAATGCAGAAAGCAGCTTATTTAGATTTTCAGAAACCGGCAGCTGAAGTTGATTTACACGAAATTTGGATGCTGATGACGGAAATCAGGCACGTAAGACGTAATTTAAAAAAATGGATGCGCCCCAGAAAAGTAAAAACAACCCTGGCGGTACTTCCGGCTGAAAGCTGGATCCAAAATGAACCAAAAGGCCTTTGTTTAATTATCGCTCCCTGGAATTTTCCCTTCAGTCTGACGATCTATCCTTTAATTTCAGCCATTGCGGCGGGAAATTGTGCAATTCTTAAACCTTCCGAAATGACCCCGCATTGCTCGGCCTTGATAGAAAAAATGGTTAAGGAATTGTATGAAGAAAACGAAGTTTTGGTTTTTCAAGGTGATAAACTTGTAGCTCAGGCTTTACTGGAATTACCATTCCACCATATATTTTTTACGGGCAGTCCGCAGGTGGGGAAAAAAGTCATGGCAGCTGCAGCTCTGCACCTCGCTTCCGTGACCCTGGAATTGGGAGGAAAATCTCCCACTATTATTGATGAATCAGCTGATCTGAAGGATACGGCCGAAAAAGTTGCCTGGGGTAAATACATTAATAACGGACAAATTTGTTTAGCTCCGGACTATATACTTATTCAAGAATCTATTGCAGATAAATTTATGCCTGTTTTAAAGACCAGCATAAAAAATATATTTGGGGGCAATCAAA
>JAZFSI010000093.1:0-24876 GCA_036446075.1 Fidelibacterota bacterium | reverse complement strand
ATACTTTGGGATAGTTTAAATCCGGATACAGATTGTGGTAGGGACTATATTTTTTAATAAAGGCCCATTCTTCAGGTTTATCCGGATTTCCATATTCTCCCATCCAGCTGGCCCCGGCTAAAAGTTTATTAAATCTTTTCATATCCAGAAGCGGTACCTGGCAAACAACGGCATTGAATAGATCCGGCCGCTGGGTGAAGGCCACACCAACCAGCAAACCGCCATTGCTGCCCCCCATTATACCCAGATGATTGGGCGTAGTAATTTTTTTATTAATCAGATCCTGGGCGATGGCCAGAAAATCATCATAAGCTTTCTGGCGGTTTTCCTTCAGGGCCGCCAGATGCCAGGCTGGACCAAATTCTCCACCTCCGCGGATATTTGCCAGAGCAAATACTCCGCCGCGCTCCAGCCAGGCGGAGCCAACCAGACCTGAATAAAACGGTGTTTCAGATATTTCAAAACCGCCATAGCCATATAAAAGTGTGGGATTAGCTCCATCCAGAACAAGATCTGTTTTATGGATCAAAAAATATGGGATGGAAGTTCCATCCTTGGAGACTGCAGTCTTTTGTCGGATTACCAGTCCGCCGGTATCAAAATATTCAGGCATACTTTTTAGAGCCTTTACAGATTGCGCTCTGCCGGAACAGAGAAAAAGTGTGGACGGAGTTAAGAAATTGGAATAAGTGAAAAAGAATTTATTTGATTTTTTGTCAGCAGCAGATAAAGAAATATTTCCAAAATCAGGGGTTTTAACCTTTTCCTTTAGCCAGTGACCTCTCCTGAACTTAAACTGATAAAGTTCACTGCTGACATTATTCAGCATATTAACCAGCAGTAGATTTTTAGTATTCAATGAGGACACATAACTGGATTTTTCGTCGGGAGAAATAATTACAGAAATTAAATATTTGCCTTCCATAAGCTGGCCATAATCCAGGCTGATGAGCTGGCCCTGTTCATATTTTTCTCCGGCTGCAGTCCAATCAGTTTTTAAATGTACAATAATTTGGTTTTTGAAAATATTAACCAGATCAGCATCTTCAGGGATATCTATTTTCATCAGGTTTCCATTTTCCAGTGTATAATATTCATATTTGTAGAAAGTAACTGCCCTGGTTATCAGAACATATTGCCGCTCCGGTGTATGGATTATGTTTCCCCAGGATCCAACATCACTTCGGTCTCCTTCAAAAAGAGTACCGGCTTCATTTAAGGCAGTCCCTCTTTGCCATTGTTTAACAAAACGAGGGTAACCGGAGTCGGTCATGGAACCATCTCCAAAATTTGTAGATACAATTAAAGTATTTTCATCCTTCCAGGAGACATCTCCCTTCGCTTCGGGCAGGATAAATCCATTTTCCACAAATTCCTTTTTAATAAGATCATATTCCCTGATTACTACGGCATCACCGCCGCCTCTGGAAAGTTCAACCATAGCATATTTATCCCCGGGGTAAAGTGTGCTGACGCCTTTATATACCCACTTTTCCTGCTCTTTTTCCGAAAGGGCGCCTATATCAAGTAGAGTTTCCCACTGTATGTTCTTTTTCTTATACTCTCTTAAACTTGTTCTTCTCCAAATGCCTCTCTCATACACATCATCCTGCCAGAAGTTATAAATGTATTTTCCCCGGAAGGACGGGCGAGGAATTTTTTCTTTTGAATTATAGATTTCAAGGTTTTTAGCATATATTTCTTGAAAGTTGGAATTCTTTTTTAAAGTTTCTTCAGTAATGCCATTGTGTAATTTAACCCAGTTTAAGGCAGATTCACTTTCTACCTCTTCCAGCCAGAGGTATGGATCCTCTATCTCTTGAGCTGGAAGGACTTGCAGGACCAGAAAAAAAGAAAGAAATACAGCTTTTGAAAGATGGAGATTCAGCATGATAATTATCCTTTAGTTTTTTGTGAATAAGTGAAGGCGGGTTCGGTAAATATGCTTAAAATCAGCCGAAAATCAGAATTAATTATTATTGTACGGACTGAATATTGATTGACCGGTATCAAATCATTTTTTCCAATGCCTTTAGGCTTTCAGGTTGAGGGTAAAACTGGATAGGCAGGGCATAAACAGGTAAATCACCAAGATTCAACTCACGGAGCTTCACCAGATCTTTTTCCGTTGTAATTATCAGGCTGGCCCGGGCTGTTTCGAATTTTTTACGGAGTATAACGATATCCTCTTGTGTATAAATATAATGATCAACATAGGTTAAAGACTTCAGAACTTTAAATCCCGATTCCTGAATGGTTTTTAT
The DNA here is from genome assembly GCA_036446075.1 of Fidelibacterota bacterium. GTDB lineage: Bacteria > Fidelibacterota > Marinisomatia > Marinisomatales > TCS55 > JAZFSI01. Next base: position 22,612 of record JAZFSI010000093.1, on the reverse strand, counting down.
AAAACTTTTCGGATCAGCAATTGCTGACAAGGCCAGCACATTATTCCCCAGAACGCTACTGATTTTTATAGTTTTATCTTCGGGTCCAACCAAGGTTTGTCCGTATTTCATAATACTTGTGAAACAGGGTTTTTTTGTACTCCGGGCCTTACTGCGTAGATATGTTGATGGTTTTTTATAATTTGTTTTGGTGAAAAACATTAAACTGGCCCGGCGCATATGAATCCAGGGTTCGCGCAAAAGACCGTAAGGCAGAAGTTTATGATCTGCTCTGGTGTCCAGGCTGTTTATTAAAACAATATCAAGATCACGCTTCAAACTCCTATGTTGAAAACCATCATCCAGTATAATAAAGTCAGGATTAAACTTATGGATTAAAAACAAACCACCGCGATATCGATTCTCATCCACAACGATGGGAACACCGTCCAAAGCCCAGCTTATTAACACAGGTTCGTCCCCAAATTTACGCCATGACCCGCGCTGTGTTTTTCCGTCTGTTACTAATTGTGTACCGATGGAGCTGCGTCCATATCCCCGGCTCAAAACTGCAACTTTATATCCTTTTTCCTGGATCCATTTGGTAAAAAAGATTACTGCCGGTGTTTTTCCGGTGCCTCCTGTGGTCAAATTACCAATACTTATAACTTTACACGGCAATCTGTTTGATACGAAAAATCCGATGTTATAAAATAAATTTCGCCAGAACAGCACACCCCAATAAAACAAAGCCAGGGGAAACAGGAAAAATCTGAATACAGAATCAGTCTGGTGCAATTTTACCGACACGTGCGATTACCTTTTTTTCCAGATTGTTTAATGCTTCAGTGAGTCTTTTGACACAGTCTTCATAATTATCTTCGATTTTAAATAATAAGGGTTTTCCGTATATAACTTCGATTCTTCCGAATGGTTTTTCAAGGTAAAAAACATCCCAATTATGAAATTTCCAATGGCGGGTTGATAGGGAAGCTACCGGGATAATTAAGGATTCTGTTTTCTGGGCGGCAATAATTGCGCCCGGTTTTGGTATCCTGGCCGGGCCCTGGGGACCATCGGGAGTGATGGCTACTAAATTACCTCCGGCGCCTAAAATAGAAACCATCCTTTCATAGGCATTCCTTCCGCCGGTTGTGGATGATCCGCGGATAACTTTCCAGCCAAGTTTATTGCTGATTCGAGAAATAATTTCTGCATCCGGATAGTGAGTTCCGGCGATCCCGTAAAATCCTTTATACGATAAATTCATTAGCGGAACCAAAAGTGTGCTGTGCCAGGATGCTATAATGACTGATTTACCGGAGGCCAGGGCATCTTCGTAATAATGTGCGCCTTCTACCACCCATTTATTCGGTCTGTAAAGCATTTTTAAAAACAAAGGCCCAAAAATCTGGCCCATAAAAACCAGAAAACGATTCTTCCATCTGCGTTCATTCTCCGGATTAGCCATGCTGCATCCTGCTTAAAATCGCCTGCCCGGCCCGTTCATAAACTCCCGGTAAGCCCAGAGTACGCCTGACTTCATCGAAAGCTGTTAACATTGATTTTCTTTCTAAAGTAGAAGAAAGCAGCGGTAATAGCGCTGCGGCCAGGTTTGGTGCCGTCATATCCCCTTGTACAAATTCCGGAACAACTTTACGCTGAGCGATCAAATTAACCATGGCAACAAAAGGTGCCCGGTTTAATTTTTTTGCCAGAAATCCTGAAAAAAGATTCATTTTATAACAGACCACTTCCGGTGTATCCAGTACAGCGCACTCCAATGAAGCGGTCCCGGAAGCGGTCAAAGCTGCAGTTCCTGATACCATGGCACGCTGTGCATCTTCTTCTTGAATGATAAAATCCGGAATTGAAGGAAAAATAACTTCCTTTGCTCGACCCAGAACCAAGGCCAAGTTTGGTATATGTTTTTTAAGGATAGCTGCTGTTTCTAAAAAAATCGGCCAATGGAGATTTATCTCCTGTTGACGGCTACCGGGCAGAAGAGTCAGGAGCGGTTGATCTTTTTCAAGTCCATGTTTCTTATAGAAGTCTGAACTGTTAAATTTAATTTCAGAAAAATCAGAAAATGGATGTCCCACAAAATTAGCCGGTACGCCCCTGGATTCAAACCATTCCTGTTCAAAAGGGAAAATACAGAGACTTTGATCAATACATTCTTTAATAATTTTAATGCGCCCTTCTTTCCAGGCCCATAACTGGGGCAGGATAAAATAGGTAATTGGTATTCCCAGAGATTTGCACTTTTTTGCCAGGCGCAGATTAAAACCGGGATAATCGATCAAAATAATTCTTTGGGGTTTCAGCGTCTGGATTTTTTCAAAAGTACTTTTCATTACTTTTTGAAAATACGGTAAATGCCGAATCACTTCCACAAAACCCATTACGGAAAGTTTTCGGATATGCTCTATAATCTCCAGACCCTCCCGGGCCATTTTATCTCCCCCGTGGCCAATAAATTCAGCCTGTGGATACTGCCTTTTTAGTTCTTTTAAAAGATTGGCGCCATGCAAATCCCCGGATGCTTCACCGGCAACAAGGAAAATGGTAATTTTTTCAGATAAGTTCAATCTGGAGCTGTATTTTGGACGGGGAAATCGGGATCATGGGAAATATGATACTCGAATCAGAATACTGATAATAATCAAAGAAATATTCTGTAAAGTGCGTTTTTCCGTTTTTAAAGTTTTTCCCAGAGACATAGGCAATCTTATATCATCGTTCGGCCAGGCTTTAAAACGGGGAATAATTGCCGGTGTATTTTCTCGATAGGTTTCATAAGTGTCCCCAAATAACGCCAAAAGAGTCTCCTCTTCCAGAGAAACTATTAAACTATACTGGATATAAAAGAATATCAATGTAATCAGAAGCATTGACCACAGGCTGGGAGATCCGGCGATTAAAACAATACCCGTATACATCATCATATTACCTACATAAAGGGGATTGCGAACACGGGCGAAGGGACCGGCGGAACATAATGCCGGCGCGCCAACTGTCCTGGTTCTGGTTTCGCCGCCAGCATAAGAAACGGCCCAGATGCGGATACTTTCGCCAACCACCACTAGAAATAAACCGTATAACCAATAAGGATTGGGTCTCTGGGCGAAATAAATAATCATTACTGCCAGGGGTATGGGAGTAAAACTACGGTATTTGAAAAAGAAATTTCTAATATCCACTAATGTAAATCCTCAAGAATTAAATCATGTATTTTAAGAGCTAAATCCAAAGCGTCACGGCCCGCTTTTCCATCAACGATAGGGGTGGCGGTACCAGCTATGGAGTCTAAAAAATTTTCCAATTCCATTTTTAAGGCATCAGTTTTTTTTACAGGGGGCTTTTCATACTGAATTTGGCGCAATTTACCATTCGCCTCGAGAGGAGCTGAAAAAAGCGCTCTGGATTCCTCTTTATGAGTATCCATAACCCGATAAACTTCTGTAAGCCCCAGCAGAAAATCAATAGTAACATACATATTCTTTTGAAAAATTTTAATTTTACGGACTTTATCCTTCGCAATTCTACTGGAAGTAATGCTGGCTACCGTACCGTTTTCGAAACGCAGGCGGGCGTTGGCGATATCAACAGAATTGGTCATAATGGATACTCCGCTGGCATGAATATGCTTTACCGGAGATTTTACGAGGGCCATGAGAATATCGATATCATGAATCATTAAATCCAATACAACCGGTACGTCAGTGCCCCGGCTGGTATAAGGGGCAAGTCTTTGAACTTCAATAAATTTAGGATTAAGAGCATAGCGTTCCAGCGTTAAAAGTGCAGGATTAAGTCTTTCAATATGGCCAACCTGGATTAAAACTCCTTTTTTATCTGCCAGGTTTAAGAGCGAATCAGCCTCTTGAACTGATTTTGTAATTGGTTTTTCAATAAAAACATGTTTACCGGCTCTGATACAGATTTCTGCAACTTTCCCATGCGAGGGGGTCGGCGTTACAATGGAAACTGCCTCACAGGCAGCAAGCAGGTCGTTAATAGATGAAAAAGAGAGAGTACCGTATTGTTTTGATATCTGGGCTGCACGTTTTCGATCCTGGTCGTATATTCCGACTAATGAAGCGTTTTTAAGTGTTGAATAATGTTTAACATGATACCGGCCCAGGTGACCAACTCCAATTACTCCAATTGGAATTTTTGAGATTATATTTTGATTTGATTTTGAGTTTTCCATGAGTCTTAAAATATTCTTCGATAAATTTAATGTTTTCAGCATAAAAAAAGTAAAGAATTACCATTGAATAATTACCATTGATAAAATATAGGAATTATACTTGATTTTAGTATTGATTAGAGCCAATTTATAACGCTTATACGAGGTAAGTTTCATCTTCCAGTACATAGTTTTATGAATAACGATTTAAAAACCGGGGTCGGTTTTCTATTTCCGGCCAGTGCCCTGATTGGATTTGTAATTTCTATTATCAATGAAAATTACACGCTGGGTATACTCCTGATTATGGCCGGAATTCTGGGCTGGTTTATATATATGGTTGTGATGGAATCTTCTCCTCCCCTGGTTACTGGCAATGTGATTGTACTATTTGGATTCCTTCTTTCCGCAGCTGTGTTTTTAAAATATGGCTGGGATAAGGATTTATTTGGGGGATTTTTACTCAAGGCTGACGGTGGTATTTTTGCCCTAGTGCTCTTATTTTTCTCCACACTCATCGGAATAGTATACAGGCGCAGCGCCCAGGATAAATTAATGAAACCTGAATTAACTGATTCTGAACTCGCTCTCGTTAAGGACGCCATGGGCCAGGACGTATCAGGAAGCGCCGTCGACCCCAAAATTATTGTTATAAAACAGGAAATTGAAAAACCGGCTGGTGAGGCGGAAGAAATAAAGGAACCGGAAGATGAATATGCTTATCCTCCGGAATATTATTACGACTATGATGAAGACGACGAATACGAGTATGAAGACGAAGAAGATGAATATGAAGAAGACGACGAGTAAAGCAGGGAATAAAGCACACGAGCAATCTTATTAATTATTGATTTTACCCGCGCTGTCAAATTTTTTTCTTGTTACCGGTCACGCGTTACATTTTCTCCTCGGCCTTTACCCCAGTCATGTTCAAAATGATTTCAGTACTTTGCTGAAAACTTTTATGCTGTACAAGCGTTGCTTTAATATAATAGTATAAAGTTAAAACGTATAATCCTCCAAACCAGAAATCAGAAACTTTCCGGATAAAAAAAACTCCATCCACAATTACCATGGCCACAAACAGGATCAAAAGCATCATGGTGGGGGGATACAAGCGGCGTTTTACGGCAAGTATTTGGGAATAAAAAGAATTCTCCGTTTTTTCATTCTTGATATATTCCTTGATATTCACGCCGGTACCCACAAAAAAGAATATTACCAGTGTTTGGCCGGCCACAAAGATTAAACTTACCAAAAGGTCCAGAGTTATATGGTTCTGCGGTATAAAATGGAAGTAATGGTTGATCCCTATCAGAGCCAGTCCGATACCTGATAATGCAATTAATATGTAAGACAATATCATGAAAAACCACATATTCTACCTACACGTTAAAATGAAAGAAAATGCAGTCACCATCCTGCACAACATATTCTTTGCCTTCCAGGGAAACCAATCCGGATTCTTTCACTGCCTTTTCTGATCCCAGGCGCACAAGATCATTATATTTCCAAATTTCCGCCTTAATAAAACCCCGTTTAAAATCAGTATGAATTTCACCGGCGGCCTCGTTTGCCCTGGATCCCTGTTTTATTGTCCAGGCTCGAACTTCTACAGGCCCTCCCGTAAAAAATGTTTCAAGATTCAATAAATTAAATCCTGTACGAACCAGTTTGTTCAATCCCGGTTCCGGCAGATTATATTCTTCCAGAAAAAAACCTTTACCGGCCTCATCAAGAAGCGCAATTTCTGCCTCCAGTTTTCCACATAACCGGATAGCCAGATTATGTTCTTTTTCCGCAAAATCAAATAAGGCCTGCACCAGGGGGCTCCGCTTTTCACTGGTAATTTCATTTTCATCAACATTGGCCACATAGAGAATTGGTTTTCTGGTCAGGAGAAACAATTTCCGTATCAGGGGCAGCTCATAGTCAGTGCAATTATAGGACCGGGCCATTTTGCCGGAATCACAATGTTTTTGAAGCCTTAGTATAAGTTCCAGCTCCTTTTGCAGGGAATTATCTTTTTTGGCCAGTTTAGTTAAACGATAGGCTTGTTTTTCTAAACTTTCCAGATCAGCCAGAAGCAGCTCCGTTTCAATCAGCTCTGCATCTCTAACCGGATCCACACTCCCTTCAACGTGAGTTACATTAGTGTCTTCAAAACAGCGCACTACATGAACGATGGCTGCGGTCTGACGGATTTGTCCAAGAAATTTGTTGCCCAGGCCTTCACCGGTACTGGCGCCGCGCACGAGACCGGCTATATCAATAAATTCCACAACAGCAGGAGTGATTTTTGCGGGCTTGAAAATTTTTCCCAGTTCCTTCAGCCGGAAATCGGGCAGGGAAACAATCCCTAAATGAGGCTCAACTGTACAAAAAGGATAGTTTTCTGCCGGTACGAAAGATGCTGTCAGGGCGTTAAAAATTGTGGATTTGCCCACATTGGGCAAACCTACAATTCCGCAGCGTAAAGCCATTTAGATTATTCTCTGTTAATGTAATTGATGACAATTTTCCAAATGTCACCGTAAATTATAATTAAAAGGGATCCAGGGCCGGATCTTTGCCGTAATCCCAGGTTAAATTCTTAAATAACCCTACCTGTAAATCCCTGGCAAAATAGATTGCTTTATCTTTAACTGTCAAAACCGCATCTCCCCAGGCCATAAAAGTGGGTCTGGTGATAATTTTTTTAATATCTATCTGATATGTTATTTTATCGTGGAAAGGCCGTACCTGACCCTTAAATTTTAAATCTTTTACGCCCAGTGCGCGGCCCCGCCCGGTACCGCCCATCCAGTTAAGAAAAAAGCCCACCAGCTGCCAGAATCCATCGAGCCCCAGGCATCCGGGCATCACGGGATCACCCTTGAAATGACAATCAAAAAACCAATTATGTTTCTCTATATTCAGCTCTGCTTTAATTTCTCCCTTTCCGTATTTTCCACCGTCTCGTGAAATATGCATAATTTTATCAATCATAAGCATGGGCGGCAGGGGCAGCTTGCCGTTCTCCGGTCCAAAAATATTTCCGGCTCCTACTTCTAACAATTCTTCTTTAGTAAAACTACTTTTTATTTTCATAAAAATCCCTTAAAAATGCGTCGAGAATTTAGGTTAAAAATAAGGTAATGTTAAATTCTTTTGGATTTATTAACTGTCACATTTATTTCATTCGGCTTTCCCGCCGTCTTTATTTTAACCTAAATTTATGTCCACTAAAAAGAGGAATAAAAATGTCTGAATGGGTTTTAATCCTAGGGGGTTCCACCGGCCATGGCGGCGCCACAGCAAAACGCCTGGCAAAAGATGGCTATGGTATAATTGCATTTCATTTTGATCGGGGAAAGGCCAAAGTGTTGGCTGAAGAATGTAAAGCTGAGGTTAATAATCTGACCGGCGGCCGTTGTTTTTATTTTAATGTTAATGCAGCGTCTGAAGAAACGATGGAAAAATATATTCCTCAAATTCAGGAAATAACGAAAGGGCAGGTCCTTAAATTACTTTTGCATTCCATAGCATTTGGAACGACCACTAATTTTTTTGGTGAAAAACCTGTAACCCAGCGTCAAATGGACATGACCGTGCATGTTATGGGAAACAGTCTTTTATATTGGACGCAAAAACTTCTTGCAGCTAAGCTGCTGGGGCAGGGCTCCAGAATAATGGGAATAACCAGTGAAGGGAATTATGTAGCCATGGAAGGATATGGTCCTGTAAGTGTGGCCAAAGTTACTATGGAATCAATCTTGCGGCAAATCGGCTGGGAGTTAGGAAAATTTGGTATTACCGGCAATGCCATTCAAGCGGGCGTAACCCCCACCAGAGCATTGACAAAAATTTCCGATCGATGGGAAGACTGGGTTGAACGCGCAAAATATCGGAATCCCATGAAAAGAACTACTACGCCTCAAGATGTAGCAAATACCATATCTTTACTTTTAAGACCGGAAGCTGATTTCATCAATTGCTCGGTCATCCATTGCGATGGCGGTGAACACCGGTCGGGCCGGATTTACTAATCACTTGGCAATCTTAGAATTCTAATTTTATTAAAAGGGTGGTTAAGCGCTTGCGTCCAAGCCGATAATCTGTTTATGCAAATCGATAATCTGGTGCGGATCGCTCAAAATAAACTTGTGATTCTCAGAACATAGTAAACTGGCCTCGCGGATCCATATTTCGGCTGAATATGTTTTTTGTACATTCTTTTCAGCCGAACTCAAAAACTGGATTGAGATAAAAATGTTGATTGCCATGTCCACTATCCGGCGCGCAACGAATTCTGTAAACTCATGATCTCTTTTCTGCTTAACAAAATCCATAACCTCATAGATAAGCGGGATCATTGATCGAGTGATTTTCCCCAGCTCCTCTAGGGGATCAGAGGACGTTTTCGCTTTGAAATCATCGAAGATTGGATTGAGTATACCGGCCAATACTCCGCCCAGGGCTCCAACAATCTGGAGTTGAGATGTGCCTTCATAAATATTGGTAATTCGGGCGTCGCGATAATAGCGTTCCATATTGTAATCTTTCATGAAACCGCTACCACCCATAACCTGGATTCCGTCATAGGAAATTTGGTTACACATCTCCGAATTATAATATTTAGAAAAGGGGGTCAAGACGGATGCCAAACGTTCATATGTGCGGATGTTCTTTTTTTCATCAGGATCAATGGGGAGGCCTTTAAAACGAGCAGCTTCCAAACGCTCTTTAGGAATTTTAAATTGATCTACTACTTTCCCTGTTTCATATAACAATAAACGACCGGCTTCAATCTTTACTTTCATGTTAGTTAACATTTCATAAACCGCTGGAAATTTAATGATTGCTTTTCCGAATTGAGTCCTGGTTTCAGCATAGTTTCGCGCCTCGCGATAAGCTGCTTCGGCGATACCGACAGCCTGGGCGGCGACCCCCATCCGGGCTCCGTTCATGAGCGACATGACGTATTTAATCAAACCCCGTTTTCTTTGGCCGACCAAGTATGCCGGCGTATTTTGGAAAAGCATGTCGCAGGTCGGCGATCCATGAATTCCAAGTTTGTTTTCAATTCTACGTATATAAATACTATCATCCCGGGAACAGACGAACATGGATAAGCCGCGTCCATCAGCAGTCCCTTCTTCAGAACGGGCTAAAACCAATAAGGTTTCTCCATTGCCATTGGTAATAAATCGCTTTACTCCGTTTAAGCGCCAGACTCCCTCGTTATCTCCATTGTCAGGGGGAGCGGCTTTTAAACTTACCGATTGAAGGTCTGAACCAGAATCCGGTTCTGTCAGAATCATGGCACCGGTTGTTTGTCCTCGCGCTAAAGGTGGAATATATTCCTCTTTTTGTGCCGGAGAACCAAATTCGTTGATTGTTTCGGCGATATCCTGTAGTCCAACCAGGTTCATTAATGATGCATCCGCACGAGAAACCATTTCTAAAACTGCAATCTTTACAACTTGGGGCATATTAAGACCGCCGTATTCCCGCGGTAGTGAAATGCCCATTAATTGTGCTTTTTTAAAATCTTCGAGATTTTTTTCCACCAGCGGATGGTAGATTACCCGTCCATTCTTCAATTGGTTGCCTTCTTTATCAATCTGGCGGGCTCTTTCCGTGACCGGACCGCCGCAAAGCTCGCCTGCCAAGTCGCAAATATTAACATAATTTTCCTGTGCATCTAAACTGTCTTCAGGTGCAAAATCTGATTTTTTAGCTGCGCTGTAATCAGCTTCGATTAAATCAGCCAGTTCCCGCAGCCCTGCTCTTTCCAGGTTAAATAGAATGTCGTGATTGTCCCTGAAATAGTTAGCCATGAGTTTTTATTCCTTACCCTTATAGGCTTCAATCATCATGGGTATTACTTCAAGAAAATCCCCCACGATTCCGTAATGAGCAATCTTAAATATGGGAGCATTCGGGTCAGTATTGACGGCAATTATTTTACTGGATTCCTCCATTCCGGCCCGGTGTTGTATAGCTCCGGAGATGCCGACCGCAATGTATAGCTTCGGGCGTATGGTTGTTCCGGTTTGACCCACCTGATGATCGCGGCCAACGAAACCGCTATCGATCGCTGCTCGAGAAGCACCGACCATTCCTCCAAACGTTTCGGCCAGTTTATGAATTAATTCAAAGTTTTCCTTACTGCCGACTCCACCACCGCCGGCCACTACAATATTCGCGGCTTTTAAGTTAAGTTTCTTTTCGGCAACCGTGCGTTTAATGATCGTATTGGTAAAAATGCTGTCGTTAAGCTCTACCGGAAATGGAATGGCCTCACCGCCTCGCTTGTCGTTCAGCGGCCCGATTTTTATCACACCCTCTCTAACTGTCGCCATTTGCGGACGATGATCGGGCGCAATAATGGTGGCCAGTATGTTGCCCCCAAAAGCCGGCCGTATCTGGTATAAAATATCCTTATAGATTTTTTTTTGTTTCTTATCCTCATGATCTCCAATTTGAAGATCTGTACAATCGGCCGTAAGACCGGTTTTCAAGTTACTGGCAACTCGTGGAGCTAAATCGCGTCCCACTGGTGTTGCACCGAATAAAACGATCTGAGGTTCTAAAGCATGAATAATTTCTGACACAATTTTTGTATAGGGAAGTGTCTCATAAAATGACAACCGTTCATCTTCCGTCACATGCAAAAAATCACAGCCCCTCTGAAATATTGGCTCAGAATAAGAAATTGCGGTAGAACCGGTAATCAGAATACCATGTACCGATACCTTTAACCGGTCAGCCAACTCACGTGCTTTGTAAACTAATTCCAAACTTACATCGGCAATTTCGTTATGATCGCATTCCAGGAACACTAAAATTCCATCTTTCTGATAAGTATCAGCCAAAAGTATGGTCCTCAATCAATTCATGAAATAAATTATTGATGCCGGCTTCGGTCGCTTCAATAGTCTTAGTTTCCGCCGCGGTTAAAACAATACTCTTTACTTTTTTTACCTTAGTAGGGGAGCCCCGCAGCCCAATTGCATCAACATCGGCATTCAAATCATTTGCAGACCAGGTTTCAATCAGTAATTTTTTTTCTCTGTATATTTCCAGGATCTCCTTTATCTTCGAATCCTGTTCTTCTGTTTTAAGTTCGCCTGTTTTAATCCTGGCTTTAACCGAACTTTCAAGCTCACGGACAGTTTTGGCTTTTTTATATTTAATAAACCACTTGGCGCCAAATGTTCGCGGCTGATTTGCTTCGGCCGGAACGGTAATTAATAGGGGAAGTTTGGTTTTGAGTAATTCCGAAATCCTCCCCAGGGTTCTCGATAAAGTGATAATTCCGGAGCGAATATTTACAATTTCAGTTGTATAGGTAATTTGATTAATGCCGATTTTTTCCGAGACTTGCGGTCCAATCTGAGCAGTATCGCCATCTATGGCCTGTCTGCCGGCCAATATTAAATCGAAATTCCCGATTTTCTTGATTGCCAGGGCCAGCACATAGGAAGTAGCCAAAGTATCGGCTCCGGCAAAAGCACGATCGGTAATGAGAATTGTACGATCAACGCCGCGATATAATGCTTCGCGCAGAATATCAGCCGCTCGTGGAGGCCCCATGGTCATAACAGTGACATTATGGCCAAAACGCTCCTTTACATCCAAGGCCATTTCAAGAGCATTAAGGTCTTCCGGGTTAAACACAGCAGGTAAAGCGGCACGATTCACAGTGCCGTCGGCTTTCATAGCCTCGGTAGAGACGTTTTTTGTATCGGGGACCTGTTTGGCTAAAACGATTATATTTTTTAACATAATTTCAGCTGAAGATATAGCACATGGATGATAACCGTCAATCCTTTTTCATTCCTCCTTTAAAATACAGTCAAAACACCAATACAGTTCTTTTCGAATGCTTTTGAATCGTCATATTCATCAACGATTAATCAGAGATGTATAATTATTATCCTCGAGATTATTTGCATCTCCTGTTATAAATTAACCCATTGAATCGTTCAATGTTTTCAAGTTCAAAATAACTGCTAATTTTAAGAATTTATGATTGATCATGCTTATCCCGTTGTCGTCTGGCTGCAGCAATTTGATTATCAAATTCTCATTTATATCATGCAGGGCATTACTTTTTTAGGGAACGAGACCTTTTTTATTATCATATTCCCAACTTTGCTCTGGTGTTGGAAAAAAGAGCTTGGAATACCGCTTACGCTCAGTCTTTTCGGTGCATTTTTACTGAACATTATTTTAAAAGAAGCTTTCATCATTCCTCGCCCCCCGCAAGAATTCTGGCGGGTCCCGGTTGACGGATATGGCTTCCCAAGTGGACATGCTCAGCTTTCAATGGTGTTGTGGGGTTATCTTGCCTGGAGGCTTAAAAATTACAGCTGGCCGGCATTATTAATATTTTTTATCGGCTTTTCGCGTATTTATCTGGGTGTTCATTCTTTTCTCGATGTTATTGGAGGCTGGATTATTGGCTTTGGATTCCTGTTTTTAGCGGTGAAATTGATTGACCATGTGGAAACGATGGAACTGAACTTCCTCCCCATTCCTACTGCTTTATTTTTTCCCTTGATCACCGGATTAATCTCCATTCTATATCCCCATGAAGGTATTATAAAGATCAGTGGTTTTGTGGGGGGCATAGGAGCGGGAATAATCTTAGAACAAACATATGTTGGCTTTAAAACTGAATCCAAGTTAAGCCGGCAAGCGCTGAAAGCACTGTTTGGTATTGGGAGCGTAGTACTGTTGAGATGGTGCTTAAAATCTATTCTGCCCGAATCAGAGATTATAAATTGGCTGCGTTATGCTGCGGTTGGAACCTGGATCAGTCTTGGTGCGCCCTGGTTTTTCCTAAGGATTAAGTTTTAAAAAGCAGCCAATTACGCGAGGACAGGGTACTTCAATTGTCAGGGCGGATTAGTGGTGAATCAAGTGTTAAAAAAACGAATCAGAGTTTAAAAAGTAATTCCGCTTAAAAGATATATATCAGGAATCTGATTGTTCCAGACCGGCTCGCTGGTTAATCAATTCAAGGAGTTCAAAATGATCCTTGGTCGGTTGCATTTTAAAACAAATTTCCGCTTCTTCATAGGCATAATCCCACCAGCCTATTTTCGAATACATTAGAGATAAATTGTAATGTGCATTGGTTAATGTTTTGAAATTTTCTCTGGATAAGGTTTGATGGTTATCCGGATAAAGGCGGGTAACCTCCCTGAATTCCAGGATAGCTTCCTCGACTAATCCTTTCTGGGCATACCATTTTCCCAGCTTCAAATGACGCTGAGGATCTTCTGCGCACCCTGATATAAGCATGAGTACCGCAAAACATAGAATTAATCTGGCTTGTGTAAACTTCATATCCGGCTATGTATATTGCGCATTGCTGTTATCAAGTTGCAAGTAAAAATTTAGAGAGGTTTTCCAATTCGTTATTATCCTTCCGGTTGAGGATCTCGCACTTTAACAATCAGAATAATTATACCCACGGTAAATATTAAACCGATTGTGATGAAAATTTTCTCTATTCCGTAAAAAGTTGCCAGGGCCCCGCTCAAAATAATGCCCAGCAGAACAAAAGGAGCCAAAATGGAATCGATTAATGCCATATAAATTTTATTATCACCTTTTTCGCCGGCAAAATCATAGATCAGTGACAAAGCACACGGCATAAAAGCACCCTGGCCCAGGCCCAGGAAAATGAAAATACCATAGACCCATAACATAGACTGGGAAAAAAGTGCAATAATCAGAGCTGATAAACTGCAGAACGAGGCGAATACCATACCGGTTTTATGACCCGCCCTATCACCGATTTTACCTCCCAAGAAGCTTCCAAATCCAAAAGCAACTACCTTGGCCGAGGTTAATAAACCCGCTTCACTTATATCAAAATTAAACTTCATTTGAGCATGGACGGCATAGAGACTGATGGCGGGCATTTGAGCGGTTAAAAATATTCTGCTTACCAGATAAGCTCTAAAATTTTTATTCTGGGTCAGGATTTGTTTTAATTCGGCAAAAAACGCATGCACTGATCGATGGGGTTTCAATTTTCCTTTGGTCCTTAATCTATAACCAAGAAATACCAGGGTTCCAACTGCGATGGAGGCAAAGGTAATTAAAAATCCCCAGCCAAAATTATTAGGGAAAGGAATTCTGCTGGTCAAAAGACTTTTGACGGCCAGGCCGCCCGCAAATCCGCCGATACTGTTACCCACAAAAGAGATACCTAAAAATGTACCCCGGTTTTTCCGCTTGGTTACCTCCCGGATGAAGGTGCCCCAGATGGGCAGGACAAAACCAATAGATAAGGCATAAAAGATAAAACAGATATAATAGAAAATCCAGGCCGAGGGTCCTGCTGGAGCAATAAATGCGAAAGTAAAACCGGCGATAAAGATAGGCGGCCAGATTAAAATGTGGACTCCCACAGTAGCGGCTTTAATGTTTCTTATATTTCGTCCTAGAAGGGCTGAAATCAGCTGAGGGAAGGAAAAAAGGACTGCAAATAATCCGGCTAAAGACCCTACGACACCTAAAGGGGCGCCCAGCTGGATTAAAAACAGCGGTAAAATTGTGGCCGAATCATGAAAAGCGATGCCAAACCCCCATGTCGATTCATGGAATACATTCAGGGCGAGATTGTGCCGGTGATCGCTAAGGCTTAGGCGCGCCACGACTGGTTTCCCGGGTCAAAAATATTATTGACCCTAATAGCAGGACTGCGCCCAGCATTTGAGCGGGCTGTAAAATTCGACCGCGTACAAACCAGTCCAGACCGGCGGCAGAAAAAGGCCAGAATAATTCGTAGAGGGTTGCATGGGTGGCCGGTAAATGTTTTAAGCCGTAATAGTAAATAAAAAGAGCCAGTGATCCTGTAGAAAAAACGATTATAATTATGGTTTTCCATTGGCCGGGAGTTACCTCTGAAATTTGATCTGACTGACCCGTAGAAATTAAAATAAAAAGTGTAATTACTGCTGTAAACGTTAAGCGCAGAGCGGTAACTGTGGGAAAAGTCAGCCGTTTTAAGGCGTGTTTCCCCAAAACAGTAGAAGTACCCCAGCTAAAAGCAGCTAATAAGGCCAGCAGGGCAGCAATTAAAGTCCGGTCATTCCAGTCCGACATCGGTTGAGTACCAAAAGTAATTAAATATCCCCCTGCGATGGCAACTGAGGCCAGGAGAAGAAAGCGCCTGGTAATTGGTTCCTTTAAGATAATTGCTGCCAGGGTTATGGCAAACAGGGGTTGAAATTTTTGCAGTAAAACAACTACCGACAAATCAATGTATGAAATATAACTGAGGGCTTTAGTGTAGAAAAACGTGCCTAAAATACCACCGCAAACACTGATCCACGTTACTGAGGCCCAGCCGCGCTGATTTAATGACCGCAGCTCTTTCCAGCCTTTTATCAATAAGGGAGCCAATATTATTGCTCCCAATATATGTTCCAGCGATATAATTAGAAACGACGAGAGTTCATACAGGTTTTGGCGCAGAAAACCATCCAGACTCCATAAAAAGGCAGCAAAAATAACAGCTAAGGCAGGAAGATATTTTTTCATTTTAATTTTTTAATAAAAGCCGGGGAAAGAGTTGATAAATGAAATTATGTGAAATCTAATTTAAAAAGAGAATTAATATGACGGAAAGGCTGCTTTTAGAAAAAATCTCTGATTTTTTCTGTAACGGGTAACGGGTAACGGTAAAAAATTCTTTGAATTTTTTACGTGACGGGGAAAAATTAAATAATTATTCCCGTGAGATGTGATAGGAAAATCAGAGATTTTCTGTGAAAAAAATAAGTTATAATGTCCGGGTATATAGAACCAATCTCTTATAAATGCAAAATTATTAATATTATGAGATTGCTTCAGCAGTAAACTCCCTCGAAAAGCAGAATCTTCTACGAACCAAGGATTACCTTGCAACTTTCAGTGTCTTGCTTTTTATATCTGTGACGGGAAAAAAATATTTCTACAAAATATCGCCTATTAACCATTTACTTTTTTCCCCTTTTGATCTCTTCTTTTCTCCACTTCTAACTGCTCACACGTAACTCGTAACTTTCCCTTCTTTCTTCTGCCGACTGAAATCTTTTAAATCAAGCCTGTCCGCCTACTCCCGAGAATGTATCCGTATCAAAACCGAATGATCGGGCTGCGGCTTTCCACATCGAGGATTCTTTCGTATTAAAAATAAAATCAGGAGATGTTTCCTGTAACAGCCAATCTCCATTCCCAATTTCCTGCTCCAGCTGACCCTTACCCCACCCGGCATGACCCAGGACAAACCGGTATAACTCAGGTCCTTTTTTTAATGAAATATCATGTAATATTTTTTTGCTGCTGGTCATCTGAAAATCATGAGAAATATTAATTGATCCTTCGGTCGTATATTTTCCGCTATGAAGTACAATTCCTCTTTCTACCATAACAGGACCACCGAAGAAAACTTTAGGCACAATTTCCAGAATATTATTTTTATCATCCAGCACAGCAGTGAAAAGATCCTTTAAATCGGGATTTTCAAAAGGTTTATTAACAATTAATCCCATGGCGCCCTCTTTTGTATGTTCACAAAGGAATACGATGGATTGCTTGAAGTAGGGATCCAGCAGATGAGGCATGGAAATAAGGATATGGTTTTTAAGTGAATTCACGGTGTAATGTAATATATAATGAAACGCAGGCCAAGAAGAAGAAGTCAGAAGGGAAAAAAATTCTATGAATTTTTCGGTGAATAGTGAGAAGTGAACAGTGAGTAGAAAAGAAAAAGAAACCAGAAGAGAAAGTAAATAGTAACTAGTTTGTAGAGATTTTTTTTATCCGTCACTCGTCACTTGTAACTCGTCACAGAAAAATCTATGATTTTTCTCGTCACCCGTCACTTTTCCTCTTGTTCATTGTTCACTAAAAAAATCTCTGAATTATTTTAGTCCTATTTCTATCATTTCTAAGATTTCAGTAAATCGTTTTTTGAATAGGGTTAATAAATCCGTAAATTCCCTGTCTTCAATTTTCAACCCATACCAAGTAATAAATATATTTTATGATTAAGCCTTCAGACAAAATTATAATTAAAGGCGCTCGCCAGCACAACTTAAAAAATATCGACGTAGAAATTGAACGTAATAAATTAGTTGTCATTACCGGATTATCAGGATCCGGCAAAAGCAGCCTGGCCTTTGATACGATTTATGCCGAGGGACAGAGGCGCTATGTAGAATCATTATCATCATACGCCCGTCAATTTCTTGGTCTAATGGAAAAACCGGATATGGATTATATTGAAGGATTAAGTCCGGCAATTTCAATTGAGCAGAAATCCTCCGCTAGAAATCCTCGCTCCACGGTTGGTACTGTTACAGAAATCCACGATTATTTAAGGCTGCTGTTTGCCCATATAGGAAAACCGCATTGCTGGATCTGCAAACGGCCCATACAGCGCCAGACAGTTCAACAGATTGTTGATACCATTTCAAAATTTGAATCTAAAAAGCGCATTTATATTCTAGCGCCTGTGGTCAGGGGGAGAAAGGGCGAACATAAGGGTGTCTTTGAAGAAATCCGAAAAGAAGGATTTTTAAGAGTACGAGTGGATGGAAAAATTTATAATCTTGATGAAAAACTGAATTTAGTCAAGAATAAAAAACATTCCATAGAAGTTGTAATTGATCGTTTGATTTTAGAGAATGATTACCACGAACGTCTTACAGAATCTATTGAATTAGCCCTTAAGATTGGATCCGGAATGCTGACTGTACACGAATTGCCTAAAACGGATCATTTATTCAGTGAGCTTTTTGCCTGCCCCCATTGCGAAGTGTCCATGGAGGAATTGGCGCCGAGAATGTTTTCATTCAATTCTCCCTATGGCGCTTGTCCTCGCTGTGACGGTTTGGGCTCCCAGATGGAAATAGATCCCCATCTGGTTGTACCTGATAAAACCAAATCCATCATTCAGGGCGTAATTGCTCCTCTGGGCGAACAGCCGCGGGGTAACTGGTATGGAAGTATCCTCAAAAGCCTGGCTCGTCATTATAGTTTTAATTTCACTACTCCCTGGTTCAAGCTGGATCCTCAAATTCGCCAAGTTTTACTGTATGGCAGTGGTTCAGAAAAATTTAAAATGTCCTATAGTTCCGAACGCTGGACCGGAACATATCAAGGCGGCTGGGAAGGAACAATCCCAAATCTTATGCGTCGATACAGACAAACAAAATCAAACCATATCCGGGATTGGATCGAACAATTTATGAGCATGCGGGATTGCCCCGCATGTAATGGTGACCGCTTGAAAAAGGAAAGCCGAGCAGTCACTATAAATAATAGCAGTCTGGGTGAAATTTCTGCCCTTTCCATAAAAAATTGTCTGGTTTATTTTGATCAATTAAAACTGGATAAAACAGATACAGCCATTGCGGAACAAATATTAAAAGAGGTCAAAGAACGCCTGTCGTTTTTAGTAAATGTAGGCCTTGATTATTTGACGCTTGACCGGGGAGCTGCGACTCTGTCCGGAGGCGAATCCCAGCGAATTCGTCTTGCCACCCAGATTGGAAGCCAGCTTGTGGGCGTTTTGTACATCCTGGACGAACCATCCATCGGGCTGCATCCTAAAGATAATGGAAGACTGTTGAATACGCTGCGGAAACTCAGGGACCTGGGTAATTCTATCGTGGTTGTTGAACATGATCGCGAAACCATGTTATCGGCAGACCAATTGATTGATTTAGGTCCCGGTGCTGGAGAACATGGCGGAGAAGTAATGTTCTCTGGAATTCCGGAAAATATTTTAAAATGTTCAGCGTCAATAACAGGTCAGTACCTATCCGGAGCCAAAAAAATAACAGTACCCTCAAACAGGCGTAACGGGAGCGGTAAAACGCTGGATCTCAACAAGGCCCGGGGCAACAATCTGCAAAATGTTTCTGTCTCATTTCCCCTGGGTAAACTGGTTGTCGTTACCGGCGTGTCCGGAAGCGGTAAAAGTACTTTAGTGAACGAAACTCTTTTTCCTATTTTATCCAGAGAATTAAATAGAGCCAGAGCTTACCCGTTATTGTATGAATCATTGCATGGTTTACAATATTTAGACAAAGTTGTAGAAATTGATCAAAAAGCCATAGGGAGAACTCCCCGCTCTAATCCGGCCACCTATACGGGATTATTCACTTTTATCCGTGACTTGTTCACACAACTTCCAGAATCTAAAATAAGGGGTTATAAACCCGGCCGGTTCTCGTTTAACGTAAAAGGCGGACGCTGTGAAGCCTGCGAGGGTGACGGAATTATTAAAATTGAAATGAATTTTCTGCCGGATGTATATGTAACTTGTGAAGTTTGCAAAGGCGCCCGCTATAATAGAGAAACTCTGGAAATTAAGTATAAGCATAAAACGATTGCAGATGTGTTAAACATGTCAGTTGAAGAAGCACTTGAGTTTTTTAAAAACATTCCCTCCGTAAAGAAAAAATTAACTACTCTATTTGAAGTAGGACTGGGTTACATCCGCTTAGGTCAGCAGGCCACAACTCTTTCCGGGGGAGAGGCTCAGCGCGTTAAATTGTCTACTGAGCTCTCCCGGATGAGCAAAGATCGCACTTTTTACATTCTGGACGAACCGACAACCGGCCTGCATTTTGAAGATGTTAAGATGCTCATGACCGTATTGCAGAGGCTGGTTGACAAAGGAAATACTGTAGTAGTTATCGAACACAACCTCGATGTGATTAAAAGCGCTGACTGGATTATAGATCTCGGCCCGAATGGCGGAGATGACGGAGGGAAAGTAATATTTTCTGGTCTTCCGGAAGATTTAATAAATGAAGAAAAATCCTTTACCGGACAATATTTAAGACCATTATTAAATGGAAAATTATAAGGGGAGTAGTTTATGAAGCCTGTATCGGAATTAGAAAAATATTTTCCTTTCTGGGAAATAACCAAAGATTTAATAGATCAATGTATTGATATAATGTTAAATCTGCGACAGAGCGGCCACCCCGGAGGTTCGCGGTCGAAAGTACATGGAATGGTAACCACCCTTTTATCCGGGGCAATGCGCTGGGATATCCGTGAAGCGGGAAAACGATTTGGCGATCGATTTGTATTGGTAGCGGGACATGCAAACCCTATGGTGTATGCCACACTGGCTGTTTTTAATGAGGCATTAAGGATCAAATTTGATCAGACCGGCGATAAAAAATACTTAAATTTTAAAGGCACGCGTTTCCAGCTTGTATGGGAAGATTTACTTACTTTACGTAAGAACGGCGGACTGCCGGGCCACGCTGAAATGGAAGGTAAAACTTTGTTTTTTAAATTCAATACGGGCCCCAGCGGACATGGTTCACCGGCGGCGGCAGGAGAAGCTCTGGCTCTTAAATTTGCCAGAGTACCGGAAGTTAAAGTTTTTGCTTTTGAAGGTGAGGGCGGATTTACGGCTGGTGCAGCCCATGAAACTATGAATTCTGCTTATGGTCTGGGACTTGGCAATCTTGTTTATTTCATGGATTGGAATGATTACGGTATTGATAACCGCCCTTTCAGTTCTATCATGTACGGTAAACCTGAGGATTGGTTCGGCTCACACGGGTGGCATGTGGAAGGTACTATGGAAGGAGAGGATTGGAAATCTCTGACAGAGGCTTATTATCGGCTCCTGGTTGAAAATGAAGTCAGTGATAAACCTAAAGTTTTATATGCACGTACCCGCAAGGGCCGTGGATATTATGTTTACGATAATAAAAGCCATGGAGCTGCTCATAAACGCAATTCGGAACTTTTCTGGAAAACCAAACAGGATTTCAGCGAAAAATACAATCTGGATTTTGATGGATTCGGAGAGGCCGCTGCAGAAACCTGGGAGGGACAGGTTGAACAGGCAACAATCCTTTTTCATAATGTTTTTTCCTTGTTGAAAAACAATCAGGGATTAGTAGATTATCTGGCCGGCACATTAGTGGAGATAGGCGACAGCGTACCGGATAAAATAGAATCCTGCCGTATTAATCTGAAAAATCCGGCTTTAAAGGGTCTTTTCGACGTGAAAAATCTCCCGGATAATTTGTTTGAAAAACCAGGTGTTTTAGCCCCCAATCGAGTTGGATTTTCAAAGTACGCATCCTATATTAATACCATTTCCATAAAAAAAACCGGGAGACCTCTGGTGATTGCCATGAGTGCAGATCTGGCCGATTCCACCAATATATCCGGATTTTCCAAAGGCTGGAATGGGGCTCCTGATTTGGGATTTTACAACCGGGATTCAAATCTCGACAGTCCCTTAATGCCCCAGGGAATAACTGAATTTACAAACGCAGGAATGCTGGCCGGTCTGGCATCAGTGAACTTCAACGAAGATACTTATTCGGAATTCAATGGTTTTTACGGAGCCATGAGTACTTACGGTTCGTTCAGCTACCTGAAATACGGAGCAATGCGATTGTTCAGTCAGCTAGCTCAGGATTCCAACCTAAAAGTTGGTAAAATTATTTGGGTAGCCGGCCATTCCGGGCCTGAAACAGCAGAGGACAGCCGCACCCATTTCGGCATTTTTTCTCCGGGCGTAACACAGCTTCTGCCGCAGGGAAAAGTGATCAATCTTCATCCCTGGGAACATAATGAAGTTGCCCCGGCTCTGGCCGCCGCCCTTAGTCTGGATATTCCTATAATTGCTTTGCACTTAACACGCCCGCCCGTTGAAATTCCGGATCGTGAAAAATTGGGAATGGGATCATATCTCGATGCAGCAAAAGGCGCCTACCTGATTAAAGATTACGATAGTCGCCCTAAAGAGGGTGTAGTTATTGTGAGGGGAACCAGCAGTACTAATTCTCTAGTAGAAATTCTACCCAGATTAAAAGAAAAAGGACCTAATGTAAAAATTGTTGCGGCCATTTCCTGGGAATTGTTTCAACTGCAGAATAGTACCTACAGGAACACCCTTATTACTCCCTCAGAATGGAATGATGCCATGGTGATAACTAATACTGCCCGCATGCTGATGCAGGAATGGATGGTAAATCCTGTTGTTGATCAGTATACACTATCCCCCGATTGGGACAATCGCTGGCGTACCGGAGGCTCCCTGGACGAAATTATTGCAGAGGCGCATCTAGATCCTGAGAACATCTGGAAAGGAATTAAACGATTTGCCGGGGACAGGAAACAGCGCCTGCTGAAACTTAGAGCTGCTTTGCCGGAATAGAAAATATTCAAAAAATATTTTCCGTGAAGAATAATAGATTATTCAATTAGGCGATTGCTTCAGTCGTAAACTCCTTCGCAATAACAGAAGAAGAACCTTTCAAAGGTTTCAAACCTTTGAAAGGTTTAAATTGGCTGTACGCCCATTCTGATTTCTGCCTGCCCTGCGGGGATTGTATCAGGAGTTTTTCCCACTACTCACAATTCACAATTCACTGTTCACTGAAAAAATTCATAGAA
>JAZFSI010000092.1:0-4670 GCA_036446075.1 Fidelibacterota bacterium | reverse complement strand
CTTGATAAACCACCATAATTTGGGGTAATCTTATCTACTTTTTAGCTATGATTTTACAGTCTTTCGAACCTCTTAATCTGTCTGGATATATACATGGAAATTTCGACCTCTAAAAACGAACTGCAGTCCGCGCTCCAAAAGTTATCAAAAGCAGTTCCGTCGCGCTCTACCTTACCGATTCTTAGCTGTGTTTTGATTGAAGCCAGAGAAACCGGAACTCTGCTAAGAACCACGGATTTAGAAATCTCTATTGTAGTTTCTATGCCGGCCAGTATAACTGAACCGGGGTCAGCTGCAATCCCGCTCCAGACTTTACTTGACATAACAGCTGAATTACCCGAAGAAACACGCATAACACTGGCAGTTGATTCTCAAAATAAGGTTGAAATAAAGACCGATATGGGAGAATACGATATTATGGGCAAACCTCCGGAAGAATTTCCGGCCCTGCCGGAAGTAGATAACCGCAAAGCTACCGGAATTTCAGCTCCTGTTCTGAAAGATATAATTGCAAAAACCGGTTTTGCCGTAAGCCGGGACGAATTAAAGCCGGCCCTGACCGGAGTTTTGTTTCGTTTTGGAAAAGACGAACTTACTTCTGTTGCCACAGACGGGCACCGCCTGGTCAGATATATAATTAAAGATTTTAAAACACTTGATTTCACTGGAGATGTAATCGTCCCCAGGAAATTTTTAAATTTGCTTGGAAATGCCCTCACCGGTCAGGACTCTACACAGATGTGGCTTGGGGAAAACCATTTAACGGCAGCTCTAGGAGCCGATTCTTACTATACCAGAATAATCGATGAGCGTTACCCCGATTACCAAAGCGTCATTCCGGAAAACAACGAAAAAAAATTATCCATAGAGCGAATGGCTCTTTTATCAGCAGTGCGGCGTGTATCGATTTTTTCAAACAAAGCCACAAAACAGATTGCCCTGAGGTTAAACCAGGAAAAAACTCTGGTTACAACGGAGGATCCGGAAAAATCATCAAAAGCCCAGGAAGAATTGCCGGCAGAGTTTTCGGGTGAGGATCTTGTTGTCGGTTATAACGCCCAATATCTAAAGGACATTTTATCGCACCTGGACTCAGATTCAATAATCATTAATTTAAAAACACCCATTAGTGCAGCTTTATTTTATCCGGATGAGCAGCAGGAAAATTCAGATTTGACAATGCTGCTCATGCCCATCAGACTGAA
This sequence comes from Fidelibacterota bacterium, assembly GCA_036446075.1. Taxonomy (GTDB): domain Bacteria; phylum Fidelibacterota; class Marinisomatia; order Marinisomatales; family TCS55; genus JAZFSI01. Next base: position 3,465 of record JAZFSI010000092.1, on the reverse strand, counting down.
CGATTAAAGCTTGAACAGCATACCGATTCACCTGGAGTCTGCCCGCCGTTTAAATCCAGGTATTGGAACAATTTCCACAAATGTCGATTAAAAAAATCGATATGATTTCCTTTAGAAATCATAACCATATAGAATTAGAATTCGGTTCTGGAATTAATGTAATATGGGGGGAAAACGGGTCAGGAAAAACCTCTATACTGGAAGCAATTTATCTATTAGCCATAGGAAGAAGCTTCAGGACCAGGCGCTTGCTGGAAATAATTAGCGATGAGAAAGAGCAAATGGCAGTAACCGGTAGTTTTTATGATGGGACCAGAGAACAAACAATTACTTTCAATCAAACCAGAACAGGTCAAAGAAAAATTAAAATAAACGGGACACCAGCAGCAGGAATCAGAGAAATTATAGGGAAAAATCCGGTAGTTCTACTCTCCCCGGAAGAACAGAATATAACCAAGGGCAGTCCCGGAGATCGCCGGACCTATTTCGACAAACTTTTTTCCATGATTTCCAGACAGTATCTAAATATCCTTTCCGACTATACCCGCATCTTAAAACAGCGCAATGCATTATTAAGGCAGGAACAGAAAGTACCGGCAGGTATAGAATTTACTGTATGGAATGAAGAACTTTCCCGGCTGGGCGTACAGTTATGGGAAAAGAGAGCAGAAATAATGTCATCATTTCAGGCGGAACTCGGGCATGTATCGAAAAAGTATACTAGTCTGGAGATCAAAATTGAAACGATGGTTTCTTCCAAAATGCTGGATCAAAGAACTTTTATGTCAGAATTAAAAAAACGTGAAAACAGAGATAAAATATTAGGCTGGACATCCATCGGCCCACATCGGGACGAAATGAGTTTTTTGTTTAATCAACGGCCCTTGAGGGAGTTCGGCTCCCAGGGAGAGCATAAAATCGCCTTGGTATTTATTAAACTGGCTGAATTACAATTGATTCAAAAAGAAAAAAAACAAACCCCCACGCTGCTTCTGGATGATTTATTTGCTAAGCTGGATATAAAACGAAGCGAGGCAATTTTTGACCTGCTCAGCGGGAAAGCTCAAACCCTGATTACCAATACAGATCTGCTGAACATAGAAAAGCGGGGCATCCGTCTGACTGAGAACGATAAAACATTTTGCTTAACCAAATGACGCAGTCTTTAAAAAATATTATTAATTCTTTCCTTAGATCAACGGGTCTTGAAAAAGGGGTAGCCCAGCAGAAAGCATTGTTTATCTGGAGCGATGTTGTTGGTAAAGCCGTGGGAAAAAACACTCAGCCGGAATCAGTAGAACACGGCATTATAACCGTGCATACGACCACACCGGCCTGGCGCCAGGAATTACAATTTAAAAAAAGTGATATTATTGAAAAGCTAAACGAAAAATTAGGTAAAAAGATAATTAAGGATATTAGATTTATATGACAAATCCACCAATTGAAAAATCTCAGTACAGCGCAGAAGAAATCACAGTATTAAAAGGGCTTGAAGCTGTAAGAAAACGTCCCGCCATGTATATTGGCGATATTGGCAAAAGAGGATTGCACCACTTAGTATATGAAGTGGTGGATAATTCTGTAGACGAAGCCCTGGCCGGACATTGTTCAAAAATAGACGTAATTCTAATGGCAGACGACGGCATTTCTGTAGAAGACAACGGGCGCGGAATACCGGTTGACATACATAAGGAAGAAAAAAAACCAGCCCTGGAAGTGGTTATGACAGTTTTACATGCCGGGGGAAAGTTTGATAAGGGAAGTTATAAGGTATCCGGCGGCCTTCACGGGGTCGGTGTTTCCGTGGTTAATGCACTTTCTTCTAAATTAATTGCCGAAATCAGTCGGGATGGAAAAGTATATCGACAGGAGTATGTGCGCGGGGATGTGGCCTCTAAGCTGGAGGTGGTGGGCAAGTCCCGGACTACAGGAACTAAGATTATTTATTATCCGGACGAAAAAGTATTTAATTCTACAAAAATGGAATTCGGTATTGTAGCAGAAAGATTAAGAGAGCTGGCATATCTGAATAGCGGCCTTGAAATTATACTTGAGGATCAGCGCGAAACGGATGAAAACGGAAATTTCATACGGCAGGTCTTTCACTATAAGGGAGGTCTTGTAGATTTTGTGAAATTTTTAGATGAGTCTAGTCAGCCGCTGCACGAAAAAGTAATAACGATAACTAAAGAGAACGGCGAAGTTCCGGTGGACGTAGCCATGCGCTATAGTTCCACCTATACTGACAATATAATTACTTTTGTTAATAATATTAATACCATTGAGGGCGGTACCCATCTATCCGGATTTCGTTCAGCCCTGACCCGCGGTTTAAATAACTACGCTGCCAGGAACAATCTCATAAAATCAACCAAAACAGAAAAAATAAACCTTTCCGGTGAAGATTTCAGAGAAGGTTTAACAGCCATCCTTTCTGTTAAAGTAGCCGAGCCGCAATTTGAAGGACAAACTAAAACTAAATTGGGCAACGGAGAAATAAAGGGCCTGGTAGACGGAATAGTTTATGAAGGACTCCAAAATTTTTTAGAAGAAAATCCGTCAATTGGACGGAAAATCATTGAAAAAGCACTGGTAGCCGCTCAAAGCCGCAGTGCAGCCCGCAAGGCACGGGAACTTATCCGGCGTAAATCTGCTTTGGGATCCAATTCCCTGCCGGGAAAACTTGCGGATTGTTCCAACCGAGATCCTCACTTTTGCGAAATTTATCTGGTCGAGGGTGATTCAGCCGGAGGTTCGGCCAAACAAGGCCGGGACCGGCGTACGCAGGCTATTTTACCTCTGCGCGGGAAAGTAATTAATGCGGAAAAAGCTCGAATTGATAAATTATTGTCGAACAATGAGATCCAATCGATCATCACGGCCCTGGGCACAGGTTTCGGCGGTTCTGATGAAGAAGAGGGCGAAAGAAGCCCCTCCGATTTTGATATTGCCAAATTGCGCTATCATAAAATAATTATCATGACGGATGCAGATGTGGACGGCAGCCACATCAGAACACTGTTGCTGACGTTTTTATACCGCAAAATGCCCCAGCTCATTTTCAACGGACATGTTTACATTGCCCAGCCCCCGCTCTATCGATTACGCCAGGGAAAAAAAGAAATTTACGCCTATAATGACAATGAAATGGAAATGTATATTGAAAGAATGAAGCGGGAAAACAAAAAGACAAAAATTGATATTTCCCGTTATAAAGGATTGGGAGAAATGAATCCTGAACAGCTCTGGTTTACAACCATGGACCCGGAAAAAAGAACTCTTTTAAAAGTAACCATTGAGGATGCCCAGGAAGCCCATCGTTATTTTCAGGATCTCATGGGCAGCGATGTTGAGGCACGACGCACTTTTATTGAGACAAATGCAAAATTTGTAGTAAATCTGGATATATAATTTTTTGAGGAAAATGTGGACACATTAAGAGAAAATACAATTGACCGCGAT
>JAZFSI010000091.1:0-11069 GCA_036446075.1 Fidelibacterota bacterium | reverse complement strand
CTGAAAAAGATTTAAAATTTATATTAAAACAGCTGTCCAAATATCTGGTTCCGGAAAAAATTATAATTTAAAATTTCTGAACCCAACCCAACTTCGCCTAAAACTTAAGTATAATTTATTTGAATATATTATCCGGATAGCTTTTGAATCGCTTTTAATACGTCTTTGCGGCTGACCAGTCCCACAAGTTTACCCCGCTCCATTACGGGCAGCCGGCGAAAATGTTTTTTCAAAAAAAATTCCGCCAGGTCTACAATCCCCATTTCCGGGTTTACTGAAATAGGATTGGTAGACATAAACTCTTTTACCTGACCGCTGCCTTCACCATGATAAGAGGATTGGATTAAGGTAGCCATTGTATCAATTTCGGATAACATTCCAACCAGGTTCCCATTTTCGTCCAGAACAGGTGCTCCGGAAATTTTGTTTTTCAGTAAACTGTCAATTGCCGCGAATACATTTGTTCCCAGTTCGAAAGTAACAAGTTTTTTGGTCATGATGTCGCGCACGGATTTTGGATTCTTCATTTTTGCCCCATTATTCAATTATTCATCTTGAACTATTAATTCTTTATTTTTTATCTGCAGAACCGGTTTCCTTTTTATCCATCATGTCTTTTACTGATTCCATAACCTTTGGTGCCAGATCCATTAGTTTTCCGGCTATACTTTCCCTGTCGCCAATGGTCATCAATTTCGCACCGTCTTTCCCAACTACAACAAAAGCTATGGGCTCAATGGACCAGCCGCCGCCCACACCTTGGCCGAAACCCGTATTTTTTTTATCAGATCCTTCACCGCCGCCGCCTCCAAAACCGAAAGTAACTTTGGAAACAGGTATTACAATATGCTCTCCGGCCGGGATTGGATCTCCAACTATGGTTTTTGAACTCATTAATTCCTGAATTTCATTTAATGTATTCTTGATTAATTCGGCTATGTTCATAATATTTCCTCTTTAATTTTTATATTATCATCCTCAGACCATACCATGCCAGTACAATAGGTTTGAAACCAAGAGATAAATTCCCTTCCAAATCTGATTCCGGCTGGTTGTTGTATTGGGGTCTAATATCAATTTTTAGCTTTGGACAATTTACAGCACCGCGTAAAGCCTGTACCCAGCCAAAAGCCAAACCCGAATGCATTGGATTGGAAAACCCGAAAGTACCCTTCAATTCCAAATAATCAAATCTGATTTTTTTTAATATAATCAAGCCGGTTTTCCATCTTGATTTGATTCTTTTTTTGATGGGAGATTTTACTTTCAGGCGTGATTTATCTTTAGATTTTTTGCGAGGTAGAGCAAATGTCAGTAATGGTTTTGCGTATTTACCCAGGCCGATCTTTATCCCGGTATTTGTAAATATGGTAATGCCCATTGATTTACCTCCGAAATGAATTACACCCCGGAAATCTTTAAGAGAATTTGAATATTTAAAATTGCCGCACAGCATAAGATTAAAAGTAAAAGACAGCATTATTACAAGCAGTATAAATAAAATGATAATTATCCACATGAGGGTTAACAGGATCATAGCTGAATTTGAAATAAAAGGAAGCCAAAGTACCAGTAAAAAATTCAATGAATTTTTTACCGTCACCCGTCACAGAAAAAATCTATGATTTTTTCTCCACCTTCATTCAAATAAAATAAATTCCTGCTCCAAAAGCATTCGTGCTTTTTCCTGCTCCAATAGGTTCTCTGGCATAACTTCCGGTAATAAAGTGGGATCTGCATCAATCACGTGTTTTAAGTCTTTAACAAACTGTTCACGATTGCCCGCTTTAGTGTGCAGATACCGGGCGCGTAAAACATAAGTTCCCAAATAATCCGGACTGTATTTTAATGATATATTAAATTGTCTGTAAGAAAGTTCTAAATCCACACCGGGTATACGAGCAAAAATACCTCCAAACAGGCGATTGGGACCTCCATAGAAAAAATTGGGATCAAGAGTCTGAATCCGATGTAGAGAAGTTTCGATTAAATCACGGTTGTTTAAACGCTCAATCACCGGTCTATCTGCCAGGTATCGTGAAAAGTTTGCGACCCACCAATATAAAACAGGCACATATTCCATGGATAGATTTTCTATAGCCGCAATAATTCCCGCCAGTGAATCGGTTTTTGAATCTTCCAGCGCCGTTTTAAAATCAGAATCGGTCTCCAGTACGGCCCATGCTATTCGTTTTCCCTCTAAGAAATACATATTCTTTTTTTCCGGATCTTCTTCCATATAATACCCGAGATAATGGCAGGAACGGCTGTAAAGAGCGGCCATGTCTGGATCAAGACGCCGGGCATGATATGCCTTGGAAAAAAAATTATGGCTTAATTGCGCTTCAGCAGGATCGATTCGTTTATCCCAATGAATCTTCCCCTGTTCGATAAGAAAATCTAAATTTGATTTGAGATTCGCTTCAGATCCTGGCGCTTTGATTACTGTACACCCGGTGAGTGTAAGGAAACAAAGGCTGGAAATTAAAATGAATAAGCTGCTACACTTTTTATACATTTATGTCCTCTATTGGGGGATCGGATATAACCCAGTCCGTGTACTTTGGTAAGAAAGTAAGTAAATTAAAGGTCGAAGTTAACAATAATAAAGGGGTCCATGGAAAGAACAATTGAAATAAAAGGCATTGATTTAAGAACTCTTCTTGGAGTTGCCGATGCCAATTTAAAATTGGTTGAAAAAGCTTTTGACAGCAAAATAATTTTTAGAGGAAATATGCTCAAAATCCAGGGTGAATCGGAAGCAGCAGCCATTCAGGAGGTATTTCATGAAATGTCTCAGACCCTGGCCCGTAAAGGAAATCTTACCGCAGAAGATGTGAATACATTAATCCGGACCATTAAGAATACTAACAGCGACAGCAATGAAGATTTGGCCAAAGTAGTTCATTACGGTCTCAAGGGAGCTATCGGCCCGCGCACAAAGGGGCAGGAAACCTATATTAAATTAGTCCGGGAAAATGATATTGTATTTTCTATCGGTCCAGCAGGAACCGGTAAAACATATCTGGCAGTTGCTTTTGCAATTGCTGCTTTACAAAACAATGAAGTTGACCGTATTGCCCTTTGCCGCCCCGCTGTGGAAGCGGGGGAGAATCTGGGTTTCCTTCCGGGAGATTTGAAAGAAAAAGTAGACCCCTATCTGGCGCCCCTCTACGATGCCCTGAAAGAAATGCTGCCTCCGGGTAAATTAAAACCACTCCTGACTAAAAATATCATTGAAATAATCCCCCTGGCATACATGCGCGGCCGTACCCTGAATAATGCATTTTTAATACTGGATGAGGCCCAAAATGCCACATCCATGCAAATGAAAATGTTTTTGACCCGCTTAGGAATTAATTCCAGAGCGATCATTACCGGTGACGTAACCCAGATAGATTTGAAGAATAAAAATGATTCCGGATTAAAGCAGGTTATGAAAATTTTAAAAAATATTGATGGTATTGGTTTTGCCATGCTCTCGGATACGGACGTGGTTCGGCATAAATTGGTCAGGGATATTATTTTAGCTTATGGCAATCCAGCTGATTAATTCATCCCAGGATTATTAATAAGGTTTTTAAACAATTTTAAAAATACCCTTTATTCATTGTAATTTTAATACTGCCTTCGGTTAGAATTGACTGGAATTTAGGCAGGGAAAATAACAGCCGGTTTATTGAATAATTACATACAGCAAATTCTGCGTTTTATAGCCTCCATCCCAATAATATCAAATTGTTAAATTTTGAGAAAACTAATGATTGATTTACAAGAAATAGTTATTGTTTCAGCCAAAAGAACGCCGGTTGGTGCTTTCCAGGGTATATTATCTACAGTTCCTGCCGCTGAGCTGGGCGCTGTAGTTATACGGTCAATTCTGGATGAGACCCGCCTTAATCCCGGAATTGTTGATGAAGTAATTTTTGGGAATGTGCTCATGGCCGGCCAAGGCCAGGCTCCTGCCAGGCAGGCCGCCTTAAAAGCCGGAATGCCCAATACTGTCGAATGTTTTACTGTCAATAAAATGTGCGGTTCAGGCTTGAAATCCGTAATGCTGGCTGCTCAGGCCATACAGACAGGAGATGCGGAAGTTATTATTTCAGGCGGTATGGAAAATATGAGTTTAGCTCCCTATCTGCTGCCCTCCGGGAGAGGCGGATATCGTCTGGGTCATGGAAAATTATTGGACAGCGTGATTCTGGATGGATTATGGGATGTGTATACAGATCAACACATGGGCAAATGCGCTGAACTTTGCGTACAGGAAAAGAAATATACACGGGAAGTCCAGGATAAATTCGCCCGGCGGAGTTATACACTGGCACAGGAAGCACACACAGCGGGATGGTTTAAAAATGAGATATCTCCGGTCTTAGTGCCCCAGCGGAAAAATGATCCCCTCCTAGAGGATCGGGATGAGGAGCCGGGACGGGCAAATTTTGAAAAAATGAAAACTCTTAAGCCCGCTTTTATTAAAGACGGTACAATTACCGCTGCCAATGCTTCAAAAATTAACGACGGCGCTGCGGCTGTTTTGGTTATGTCTAAAAATAAAGCGCAGAAACTGGGACTTGAGCCGCTGGTTAAAATCATCGCTCAGGGATCAGCCGCTCACGCCCCTGAATGGTTTACGACAGCACCTTCAAAAGCGATTGCTAAAGTTTTAAAGAAATCCGGTCTTAAGGCCCAGGATATAGATCTATGGGAAATCAACGAAGCTTTTGCCCCGGTTGCCCTGGCGGCCATGGAGGATTTTGGTCTTGATCGGAAAAAAGTAAATATTCACGGCGGAGCCATCGCACTTGGTCATCCTATCGGCGCCAGCGGTGCCAGAATATTGACAACATTGATTCATGCTCTAATTAAAAATGAAAACAGATATGGCCTGGCTGTTCTCTGTATCGGGGGCGGTGAGGCATCCGCCTTGATTATAGAAAGGATATAAATGGATTTTAATTTAACTGAAGAACAAGAATTAATAAGAAAAACGGCTCGTGATTTTGCCCGGGATCATTTAGCACCAGGCGTTATTGAAAGGGATGAAAAAGCGGAATTTCCGTCTCAGGCAATAAAAATATTAGGCGATTTAGGATTCATGGGTATGATGGTCCCGGAAGAATGGGGCGGAGCTGGAATGGATACCATATCTTACACGCTTGCGATTGAGGAAATATCTAAAGTTGATGCTTCCGCCGGCGTAATAATGTCCGTAAATAATTCCTTGGTGTGCCAGATGCTTTTGTATTTCGGAGACAAATTTCAGAAGGAAAAATATTTAAAAGAACTGGCGCTGGGAACTGCCCTGGGCGCTTTTTCCTTAAGTGAACCTCAATCCGGTTCTGATGCCGGGAATATGCGTACTTTTGCCCGCCGTGAGGGAAATAATTATATTATTAACGGCACCAAAAACTGGATCACAAATGGTATTTCCTGCGATATTGTACTTTTAACCTGTCTTACAGAAAAAGGAGTTGGAACCAAAGGAATATCCACCTTTATTATCGAAAAAGGCATGCCGGGTTTTAAAGTGGGAAAAAAAGAAAATAAATTGGGGATCAGGGGTTCTGATACTTGCGAATTTTATTTTGAAGATTGCATAGTCCCGGTGAAAAATCTGGTCGGCGAGGAGGGACAGGGTTTTAAAATTGCTTTAAAAACCTTGGACGGCGGCCGTGTGGGAATTGCCAGTCAAGCCCTTGGCATAGCCCAGGGTTCTTTAGATAAAGCGTTGGAATATGCAGGCCAGCGCAGGCAGTTTGGAAAAACACTGGGTGAATTTGGAGCCATTCAAAGCAAATTGGCTCAAATGGCCATTAACGTGGAAGCTGCCCGCCTGCTGATCCATAAAGCCGCAAAATTAAAAGATGACCATAAACCTTTTTCCATGGAAGCGGCCATGGCCAAAAATTTTGCGTCCCGTACAGCCATGGAAGCGGCTACTCAATGCGTGCAGATTTTCGGCGGATATGGTTATATGACCGAGTATGGCGTTGAACGATTGATGCGGGATGCTAAAATTACGCAAATTTATGAAGGCACTTCTGAAATTCAGGAACTTGTTATTGCTAAAAGCCTGTTAAAAAAGGCTAAGAAAGGTAAATAAATGTCTAATATTTTTAAATCAATGAGTTTTAAAGATCATGAACAGGTGGTTTTTTGCAATGATCCTGATACGGGTTTAAAATCAATCATTGCCATTCACGACACCACCATTGGGCCGGCCCTGGGAGGCTGCAGGATGTGGGATTATAAATCTGAAGAAGAAGCTTTGAAAGATGTATTAAGATTATCCAGAGGAATGAGTTATAAGGCAGCCATTGCCCAGTTAAACCTGGGCGGAGGAAAATCGGTGATATTCGGTAATTCGAAAAAGCAAAAATCTGAAATCATGTTCAGATCATTTGGCCGTTTTGTGGATGGACTGGGCGGACGCTATATTACAGCCGAGGATGTGGGCACAAGTGTGCGTGACATGGAATGGGTGCGCATGGAGACCAAGTACGTTACCGGTATTTCGAGAGCCCTGGGCGGCAGCGGTGATCCTTCTCCTGTAACGGCTTTTGGAACTTTTATTGGAATGAAAGCGACAGTTAAAAAACAGCTGGGGAAAGATAGTTTAAGCGGATTAAAAATTGCTGTCCAGGGGGTCGGGCACGTGGGTTATCACTTATGCAAATATATCACAGACGACGGCGGTGAACTGGTGGTTACAGATATGTATGCAGACAATTTGAAGAGTGTTACTGATGAGTTTGGAGCTAAAGTGATTGATCCGGAAGCCATTTACGACCAGGACGTGGATATTTATGCACCCTGTGCTCTAGGCGCAACAATTAATGACCAAACTATACCCAGACTAAAGTGCTCCATCATCGCCGGCGCAGCCAATAACCAGCTGGAAGTTGAATCCACCCATGGCCAAATTTTAAAGTCCAAGGGTATTTTATACGCCCCGGATTATGCCATAAATGCCGGCGGCCTGATTAATGTCGCTAATGAACTGGAAGGATATAATCGAGAAAGATCCTTTAAGCAGGCCGAAACTATTTATGAAACATTGATGACCATCTATGCCCTGGCAGACGAAAAGGATATACCCACTTCAGACGCCGCGGCTATGGTAGCTGAAAAGCGCATGGCAGACGTAAGTAAATTAAAAAATATTTTTTTACCTCGCCAAAATCCAATGAGAAAGCGTGATCAAAACTAAACTGCACCCCAGGCGCAAAGCACGGGAAGCCGTATTGCAGGCCCTGTATGCTCTTGAAATTGGACATGAATCCCATGAAAAAGTTCTTGAGGATATTCTAAACCGGCAGTCGTATAGTAAAGATTCAAAATCATTTATTATTAATCTAATGCGTGAATCACTGGATCATAGAGAATGGTGCGAGGAACAAATTTCAAAACGATTGAATAATTGGGAATTCGGCCGGGTTGCTTTACTTGATCGTCTGGTGCTGATTTCAGCCATAAGCGAAATATTTTTTATTGATGACGTCCCGCCCAAAGTATCCATCAGCGAAGCCATTGAAATTGCCAAACGGTATAGTACCGAAGAAAGCCCCGGATTTGTAAACGGTATATTGGATAATATTTATAAAACAATGATCCAGGAAAAAACTGCTGAATGATTCAAAAACTTATAAAAAAATTCTTTAAGACTAATTCCGAAAAGGCGATAAAAATACTCCTGCCAATGGTAGAAAAAATCAATGAACTAACTCGGACATTGGAAAATAAAACGGATGATGAATTGGTACAAAGGACAGAAGAATTTCGCCAATTGATGATCGAAACGAGGAATGCGGCAACGAAATTTGCTGAAGAAAACATCAATAATAAGGAAAACCACACCAAATATATTATTAAAGCCGAACAGGATAAATTAGAAGAAATTTTACCGGAAGCATTCGCCATGGTAAAAGAAACCTGCCGCCGCCTGGTTGGAACTGCATGGAGAGTGGCTGATGTGAATTTGAAATGGGAGATGATTCCCTATGACGTGCAGATTATCGGCGGCATAATTCTGCACCGCAGTAATATTACTGAAATGAAAACTGGTGAAGGGAAAACGCTGGTGGCTGCTTTTCCCATTTATTTGAACGCCCTCACCGGGCGCGGCGTGCATTTAATTACCGTAAATGATTACCTGGCCCGCAGAGATGCAGAATGGATGGGACAAATTTATGAGCGCCTGGGTCTTAAAGTAGGTTTTATTCTGAATACCATGAATAATGAGCAACGCCGTGCCAATTATAATTGCGATATCACCTACGGGACCAACAATGAGTTCGGCTTTGACTATCTGCGTGATAATATGTCCCTAGAGGCCCAGGATCAAGTTCAGCGCGGTCATGCTTTTGCCATTGTGGACGAAGTGGATTCTGTGCTGATTGATGAAGCGCGTACACCCTTGATAATTTCGGGATCTGTTGATGCACCCGTTGATACCTCATTTCAGGAATTAAGACCCCAGATCCAGCAATTAGTAAAAAAGCAGGGTGCCCTGGTAGCAGCGCTGGTCAGCGAAACGGAAAAATTGATGCAGGCCGATAAAGATTCTGAGGCCGGTTTGAAGTTATTGCAGGCCAGCCGTGGTTTGCCAAAACATCCCCGCGTTATGAAAATATTCCAGGAATCGGGTACAAAAAAACTGGCACACCAGGTAGAATCAGAATATTTAAGGGATAAAAAACTCCATGAAGTTGACGATGATCTATATTTTTCCATAGATGAAAAAACGCACGTGATTGATATTACGGATAAAGGGCGTGAATTTTTAGCGCCGAATAATCCGGAAACATTTATTATACCGGATTTAGGTGAACTTTTGCATGAGATCGATGAGAATGAGAAATTAACCTCTGCCGAAAAAGTGCAGGAAAAAGAAAAAGCACACCAGCTGCATGCAGGTAGATCCGGTAAAATTCATAATTTGACTCAATTATTGCGGGCTCATACAATGTATGAAAAGGACGTGGATTATGTAATCCAGAATGATAAAGTGATGATAGTAGATGAATTCACCGGACGTGTTCTGGCAGGACGCCGCTATAGCGATGGACTGCATCAGGCTCTGGAAGCAAAGGAAAATTTGACAGTAGAGAGGGAAACCCAGACCCTGGCTACAATTACCATCCAAAATTATTTTCGCATGTATGACAAACTTTCCGGAATGACGGGAACAGCGGAAACAGAAGCTGAAGAATTTGGTAATATTTATAATTTAGATGTAATTGTAATTCCGCCTAACGTACCGGTTGTTCGCCTAGACCGCAATGATCTGGTGTTTAAAACCAAACGGGAAAAATATAATGCTGTGGTTGAGGAAATTACAGCCTGTTTCAAGAAGGGACAGCCAACTTTAGTGGGTACTATTACTGTTGAAGCATCAGAATTATTATCACGTATGCTGAAGCGTAATGGGATTCCCCACAATGTCCTGAACGCCAAGCAGCACGCCAGAGAGGCAGAAATTGTTACCCATGCCGGTCAGCGCAGCGGTGTAACCATTGCTACAAATATGGCCGGCCGGGGCACAGATATAAAACTTGGAGAGGGAATCAAGGAATTGGGCGGACTGCACATTATTGGGACAGAACGCCATGAATCCCGGCGCATTGATCTGCAGTTAAGGGGCCGGTCAGGCCGGCAGGGGGATCCGGGCTCAAGCATATTTTATTTATCCTTGGAAGACGATTTAATGCGCCTGTTTAACAGTGAAAGAATAGCCAGCATTATGGATCGACTGGGAGTAGAAGAGGGTGAAGTAATTACAGCAGGAATGGTAACCAGGGCTATTGAAAACGCGCAAAAAAAGGTTGAACAGCGAAATTATGGAATCCGGAAGCATTTGCTTGAATATGACAATGTCATGAATCAGCAGCGGCAAATTGTTTATGACATCCGCGGCCAGGCTCTCCACGGTGACGATGTTTCCATTACAGTTATGGAAATGCTGGAGGATTTTATTGAAGATGAATTAATTATACAGGGCGATGAAGAACCCTTAAACTGGGATTGGGAAGGTTTGAAGCAGACAATGTCGACCCATATTCTGGTAAATGCTGATTTAGATTTCATTAGCCAGGGTAAAATTATTTCCGACATAACGAAAGAGGATATAAGCAAAAATCTTTCGACCCAGGCCCGGGAAATTTATAAATCCCGCGAATCTTTACTTCCGGAAAAAGTTATGCGCGGATTTGAGCGTTTTGTAATCCTGCGCAGCCTCGATGAAAAATGGAAAGATCATCTTTACGCCATGGATCAGCTGCGGGAAGGCATAAATCTTAGAGCATATGGACAAAAGGATCCTTTGTTGGAATACAAATCTGAAGGATTTTCGTTGTTTCAAGAAATGATGGCGGCCCTTAATTCATCCACCATCCAAAGGTTATTCAGAACTCAGATTCAGGGTTTTGAAGAAACTCCCTCCATGACTTTAAGGAAAGACCGCAATGTCAGTCTGCAGCATGATGAAACTACGGGTATGGGTTTTAGTCAGTCTTCACCCGGGCCCAACCGTCCTCAACAGGCCGCTGGAGTTCCTGTTCAAGCAGGTGAGAAACACGGACGAAATGAAAAAATAACAGTGACGAGTCCAAGCGGAAAGAAAATTCAAATAAAATATAAAAAACTGGAAAATTATTTAAAACAAGGATTTAAGGTGGCCCAATGAGTGATTCGGAAAAAAGTTGGAAATTTTCTACAATAGCAATTCATGCCGGCAATAAAAGCGATCAAATAACCGGTTCCGTATCACCGCCTATCCACCTCACTTCTACTTTTGAACAGGATGGAGTTGGAAAAGACAGGGGTTATGATTATTCCAGGGTCAAAAATCCTACCCGTGAAAGATTGGAAATAAACCTGGCAGCTCTGGAAAAAGGAAAATATGCCATTGCCTTCGCTTCCGGAATGGCGGCCACAACAGCCTTGTTCCAATTATTTGATGCAGAAGACAACATAATTATTTCCCGCAATACATATGGCGGAACTTACCGCATGGCCATGGAAGTCTTAAGTCGCCAGGCGCTTACATTTAACTGGGTTGACAGCAG
>JAZFSI010000090.1:0-18311 GCA_036446075.1 Fidelibacterota bacterium | reverse complement strand
ATTCTGGATTGTTCTTATGGAGCTGCAAAAAAATTGGGGTTTTTAACTCAGGGTACTGCAAAAGTCAAAATCGAAATAATAGAATTAGGCGATAATGAATACATGCAGCATAAAGAATCAAATTCTTAAATAAACATGCCTAAATATTATTTAACGGTAAATCCTCACGGCGGTATAAAAAAAGGATTGGACGTTTTAAAAAAAGTGCTGCCCATATTTGAAACTGCCGGAGCTGAAGTGACAGTTATGGAAACGGAATATGCAGGGCACGCCCGTGCGATGGCCAAAACTGCAGATTTTGACGGTTATGACGGTTTTTGCGCTATTGGCGGAGATGGTACAATGCATGAAATTATTAATGGAATTATGACCAGGCCTGATGGACGGCGATTGCCGGTGGGATTAATAACCGGTGGAACGGGTAATTCTTTCATGCATGATCTGGATTGTCTGGATCCTCTTTTGGCTGTAAAAAGAATATTAACCAGCAGAATCAGGAAAATCGATCTTTTTAAGGCCGATGCCGACGGTATAATTCATTATGGATTTAACATTATTGGCTGGGGTTTACCAACAGACATAAATCTTCTTTCAGAAAAATTACGGTGGATGGGGGGGCAGCGCTATAATGTGGCTTCAATAATAGAGGTGCTGAGGCATAAAAAACGCCTGGCCAGGGTAATTATTGATGGGCAGACTATTGTAGCTGACTTCGGGTTTGTGCTGGGCTGCAATACAATCCACACTGGTAAAGCCATGAAAATGGCTCCTTTGGCGCGTCTCGATGATGGACTTCTCGATTTAATTATTGTTCGTAAGGCCGGTAGATTTAGAATATTGCGTTTATTTCCAAAATTATTTACCGGAGCTCATATTGGCGATCCATTAGTTGATTATCGCCAGGTAAGCAGTTTTTCTATATTACCTGAAGACAGGAATACCCTCAATATTGACGGTGAAATGCTGGGCAGCACTCCTATCCATGTCACTATGCTGCCCCTTGAACTGGATGTATTAAATTAATTGTTTATGGAAAAAAACTTAGAACAGGCTTTCGTCAAAATTTTTAATCTGAGAAAAAGGGTGTTCTTATCTCCAAGTATAAATTATTGAAATATTTTTCGGCATATTCAATTGATCTATCTGAAATTTTCCCAATCAAACGGTTGATTAATGGTGTTGAACAGGGGTATTTTTGCCCTCATTTTATCGAGGAATAATTGAAAAGCACATTTCTGAATAGACTGCCCGTCACCATTTTAGGTATTCCTCTGGTCATGTATTTAGTTTACTTAGGCGGCCGTTCATTTGCTATATTTATCTGCCTGACCACGATTTTAGGATTGTTTGAGTTTTATGAATTGAAAAAAAGCCGCGGTATCCGCCCCCTCAAATGGCTGGGTCTAATTGTTATTGTTCCCATCTGCGTTTTTTATTATCAATACCCCCAGGCTGAAATCCGGATAATCAGCATATTATTATTATTTTTAATTCTGGTGATTGGATTTGAAATATTTAGAAACATTCCTAATCCATTGGAAAATATATCAGTAACAATTTCCGGAGTTATGTATATAGGATTATTTCTTGGTTCCATGATTGCAATTCGTAATTGGGATACACTGCATACAGCACGATTTACCATGGCCATGTTTATAACAGTCTGGATCTGCGATTCAGCCGCTTACATTTTCGGCAAAGGATTCGGGAAAAATAAACTGCTTGAACGGGTTAGCCCCAATAAAACCATTGCCGGCGGTTTCGGGGGATTATTCGGCGCCGCAGCCAGTGTATTACTTTTGAACTATTATGGATTTTATGGTTTAGAATTGAGCTTGAAAGATATTATTATCCTGGCTCTCATAACCGGAGTTTTCGGCCAATTGGGAGATTTTGCCGAATCCCTTTTAAAACGGGATGCCGGGGTAAAGGATTCCGGCCGGATTTTACTGGGTCATGGCGGAGTTTTTGATCGGTTCGATTCACTTCTTTTCACCAGCCCCCTGACTCTTATTTTTTTAGAAAACTTTATAAATTAAAAAGAATTAATGAAATTAAAATCAATTTTAGCCACAGATTGCGGCAGTACAACAACCAAAGCAATCCTGATTGAATTAAAAGACGGAGAATATCGCTTAGCGGTGCGGGGCGAGGCGCCCACAACTGTTGAAGCGCCATTTGAAGACGTGACCAAAGGTGTGTTAAACGCAGTTATGGAAGTAGAAGAACTTTCAAATCGAAAACTGCTGGATGGGGATAATATTATTTCCCCTCAGGTAGGTAACCAGGGAGTTGATGTTTATGTTTCCACCAGTTCGGCAGGAGGGGGACTGCAGATGATGGTGGCGGGGGTAGTTAAATCAATGTCCGGGGAAAGCGCCGAAAGAGCTGCTTTAGGGGCCGGTTCCATTGTTATGGACGTACTGGCCTCAAATGACGGAAGAAAATCACATGAAAAAATAAGCCGTATCCGGCAATTGCGTCCCGATATGATTTTACTCTCAGGAGGTATCGACGGGGGCACAACCAAACATGTGGTAGAATTGGCAGAAATATTAGCCGCCGCCAATCCCAAACCACGACTTGGACTGGATTTTAAATTACCTGTTATTTATGCGGGTAATAAAAAAGCCGTAAAAGATATAGAAAAAACATTGGGATCCATCACAGATTTGGATATTACTGAAAATATACGACCTGTTCTGGAACGTGAAAATCTAAAACCATCGCGGGACAAGATCCACGACCTCTTCATGGAACACGTAATGCAGCAGGCACCGGGATATAAAAAACTGATGTCCTGGACCCATGCCCCCATTATGCCGACTCCGGGCGCAGTTGGATCTTTAATAGAAATGATTGCCAGGGAAGAAAATATCACCGTAGTTGGAGTTGATATCGGAGGTGCGACCACTGATATATTCTCTGTTTTTGAAAAACAGTTTAACAGAACCGTCAGCGCTAATTTAGGTATGAGCTACAGCATCTGTAATGTTTTAGCAGAAGCAAAATTAAAAAATGTATTACGCTGGGTTCCTTTTAATATTGATGAAAAGGAACTAACAAACCGTATCGGAAATAAAATGATTCGGCCGACTACTGTTCCGCAAAGTTTGGAAGAATTGGTGCTTGAACAGGCCATTGCCAGAGAAGCGCTGCGTCTGTCATTTGTACAGCATAAAGCTTTTGCAGTTAATTTAAAAGGAGTTCAGAAAGAACGTACAATATCAGATGCTTTTGAACAGTCCTCTTCCGGAGAATCTTTAGTTAATATGATGGATTTGGATTTACTTGTGGGATCCGGCGGAGTTCTTTCACATGCACCCAGAAGGGAACAGTCCGCACGTATGCTGATAGATAGTTTTTTGCCGGAAGGAATTACCAAGTTAGCAGTTGATTCTATTTTTATGATGCCCCAGTTGGGTGTATTAGCTAATATAGATAATAAAGATATTGCTGAAAATTCCCGCCAGGCAGCTTTAGAAGTATTCCATAAAGATTGTTTGATTCATCTGGGTACATGTCTGGCGCCTGTGGGCCAGGCCAGGGGAGATGTTGAAGTTTTAAGAGCTGAATTAATATTTCCATCAGGCGAAAAATCATCTTACATAATTAAAAACGGAGAATTAATTCTCGTAAAATGTCCCCATGAACCAATTCAGGCAGTATTAACTCCCGGTAAAGGCATGGATATCGGCGCCGGGAAAAACGAAAAGATTGAAACAACCTTGTACGGCGGTGTTGTGGGGCTCATATTTGACGGCAGGGGCAGACCTTTAAATTTCTCCAAAGATGAAAACGAAAGAATTAAAAACCTTCAAAAATGGTCTAAGCAGATGAACGAATACCCAAGTTTGGAAGGGATAATTTAATTATGGCCCATTCATATACTCCCGGATTAAAAGTACTGCATGAAACAATAGTAAGAAAAGAACGGCGTCTGCCCATAAAAGGGGAAGTAACCGTCAAAAAGGGTACCTTAGTCGAGCCTGAAGCAGTAGTAGCAAAAACAGATCTTCCTGGAAACTGTCAATTCGTTAATGTAGCCAACCGCTTGAATATTGATGCCATCGATGTTACTGAAGCCATGTGCTGCGAGGCTGGTAATGATTTAAAAAAAGGTGAAAAATTAGCAGAAACAAAGGGACTTTTTGGATTATTTAAAACCAACTGCGATTGTCCTGTTGACGGCACTATCGAATCCATTTCCTCTGTTACGGGTCAGGTTATAGTACGGGAAGCGCCCATACCGGTGAAAATTGATGCCTATATTAAAGGACTAGTTGCCGAAGTTATTCCTGAAGAAGGTGTTATAATTGAAACAAAGGCGGTTTTTATCCAGGGAATATTTGGGATTGGAGGAGAAAGCAGAGGCAACCTGGTCATTGTAACTTCGACAAGAGAAGACGAAATTACGGAAGACATGATTACACCTGAACTAAAAGGTAAAATAATTGTGGGCGGATCCCATATAGGTCTGGCTGCCTATAAAAAAGCATTAAGGTTAAATGTAGCCGGCGTTGTTGTAGGCGGCTTTAATTATTTTGATTTGGAAGAAATTCTTGGGTTTTCCCTGGGAGTTGCTATTACCGGGCAGGAAGATCTGGTTACAGCTTTAATCCTGACCGAGGGATATGGTAAAATTCGTATGGGGCATCGTACGTTTGACCTTTTAAAAAAATATGCCGGAAAATTTGCCTCCATTAACGGAGCTACCCAGATTCGGGCCGGTGTTATTCGCCCTGAAATTGTGATTCCCCTGGATAAAAAAGATCTAATGGGCGATTCAAAGAATATACAAACCATTGAAGGTATCAGGGCCGGAAGTCTGGTAAGAGTTATTCGTGCTCCTTTTTTTGGAAGAATGGGAAATGTGGTAAAACTGCCTCCTGAATTAATGAAAATGGAATCAGAAACGATGGTCCGTGTTGCAGAAATAGAAATCGATGGAAAAAATGTTATGATTCCACGCTCCAATCTGGAAATGGTAGAAACGGATTAAATTTGGAAAAAGCTCTAAAATCTAAATTTGAAATTGCCTTCAGTCTTGAGGATCGCCAGTTTATTACCCGAATAGCTGCTAAAATTCAAAAATCCGGTTTTATAACTCCGGCCGTGTTTTTTTTAGAAATGGGTCGACCTTTGGCTTTGTTAGGGAGCCATGCCATGGTATTTTTCGGTCCGATTGTAAACGCTTTTATCAGAACTGACGGTTATTACCGGGCTGCCGAAATTTTCGAAAATCCCGAAAGCGTGGAATTTCTGTTGAATGAAATTGAACGATTAGATAAGATTTCTACCAAAGATTAAGGAGAAAGTCGTGAAAGATAAACAATTTTGGCTTTATTCCGGCGGTTTTTTACTGCTTCTACTGGTATACTGGTTAGGGGGCCATCCATATTTTAAAGCAGAAAGATTTGTAATGTTTGCTGCCATCCTGCTTATGGCGGGAACATTGATATACTATATCAGGGCTGCCAACCGCCATGAAGAATTCTACCTGCGGCCGATTCCAGGATTGAAAGCTGTTGAAGAAGCTGTGGGCAGATCCACAGAAATGGGAAAACCAGTCCTGTACGTTCCGGGTATCATGGATATGGATCAGGTAGAAACTGTGGCCGGTGTAATTGTGCTGGGGCACGTTGCTAAAATGACCGCCCGTTATGAAACTTCTCTAAACGTTCCGGTTTCACGATCAATTGTGATGAAAGCTGCCCGGGAAGCATGCCGGGAATCTTATATGGTTGAAGGTCACCCTGATATGTTTCATGATGATATGGTTCATTATATTACTGACGACCAATTTGCCTATGCCGCAGGCGTGAATGGTATAATGATTCGAGAAAAACCCGCCGCTGTTCTATACATGGGCAAATTTTATGCTGAATCCCTCATATTAGCCGAAACAGGCAATTCCATCGGTGCCATTCAGATTGCAGGTACTGCTTCTCAGGCACAGATTCCTTTCTTTGTTACTGCCTGCGACTATACACTTATCGGCGAGGAATTTTTTGCTGCCAGTGCTTATTTATCCCAAAAACCGGAATTAATCGGCGGAGTAAAAGGACAGGATATGATAAAAGCCGGAATAATTACAATAATATTCATAGCTGTTTTCTTAAGGTTTATTAATGATGTCTGGGGAATTGGTCCGGATATTCTACAAATTTTAACGGTCCAGTAGGAGAAAACCATGATCTGGAAAAGACAAATTCCCATTTTAATTGTTACTATTGTGGGGCTACTTACACTTTTTGGCTGGTTCATTGACGAACCTACTGTGGAATCTTTTGTTAACGATGATGCCACCCAATGGTACGATATTCTGGCCAGTTTTGCCATTTTTCTTGGCGCTTTAAATCTAATGAAAATGCAAATCAACAAAATAATTAAGAAGAAACCAGGCTGGATTTACAGTATTATTGCAATCCTTGGTTTTATATTTGCCATCACAGCCGGATTCTTCATAAAAGGTGTGGAAGGGGTGGAATGGGGCGCCCACGTTACCACGGATGGTACCTTATTTAAATGGATGTTCGATTTCGTATTTACTCCTCTTTCTGCAACCATGTTTTCATTATTGGCCTTTTTTGTTGCGTCTGCAGCATATAGATCTTTCAGAATCAGAAACTTTGAAGCTTCATTACTCTTAGTTTCGGGAATTATTATAATGATCGGACGCGTACCTGTGGGCGGAATAATATCTTCCTGGTTCGTAATGTATATTCTGGTGCTTGCACTGGGAATTGGTTTGAATATCAGGTTTAAAAATAAAATGATTACCCTGGCAGTTGTGGGGGGCGGAATATTAGCGGTGACCACGGCCGGAATGCTGAGCGGGTGGCCTCTGGATCAACCGTCCATATTTTATTTACCGGTACTTCAGGATTGGATTTATTTTTATCCTAATGTTGCGGGCACCCGGGCAATTATGATTGGAATTGGATTGGGCATCTTTGCTACATCAATCAGGTATATCCTGGGCATTGAAAAATCTTATATTGGAGAATAATCCATGAAAACTATTACAGATCTAATTTTAAAAATGGGGAAAACCGACCGCCGCTGGATTTTTCTTATAATCGCTCTGGTTACACTTCTGCCCCTGTTTTTTCCAATCGGACTGCCCATCAGGGCTACGGAACAAACCAGAGTTGTCTATGAAGCAATTGAACAACTTCCACCTAATTCCAAAGTTCTATTAAGTGTGGAGTATAGTCCGGCCACCAAACCTGAGAATCACCCCATGACCATTAGCGTTATGCGGCATTTATTCAGAAATAAACATAAAGTTTACATCACTTGTCTGTGGCCCGACGGCCAGTTCATGGCCCAGGATGTGATTAATATGGTTGCCGTAGATGAATTTAACCTAACCTATGGCGAAGACTATGTATTCTTGGGTTTCAGACCTGGCAACGAAGCAGTAATTAAGGGTATAGTTAGTAATATTCGTAAACTTTATACTGTTGATGTATATCAAACATTGGTAGATGAAATCCCCATGATGGACGGCATCAATAAATTCACTGATTTTGATTTTTTATTTTCATCATCATCCGGCTTTCCCGGAACAATCGAATGGGTTCAATATGCTGCGGATCCCACGGGAGTACCCATGAGTTCCGGAGTAACTTCCATACAGGTAAATGAAGTTATGCCCTATGTTCAATCCGGTCAAATGAAAGGCGTTTTAGCAGGTATGCCCGGAGCGGCAGAATATGAAGCACTGATTGGAATAAAAGGAGATGCCACCAGCGGAATGGATGCACAATCCATTGCTCACATCGTAATTGTCTTGTTTATCTTTCTGGGGAATGCCGCTTTTTTCATCGAACGCAAACGTTCCAAAAAATATTAAGGATCTAACATGAGTAGTACAATGATATTTGGAGCCTGGATTTCAGTTTTTCTTACTTTTGGAATATTTTCCTATTTGTACAAGGATAATCCGTTTTATAAATTTGCCGAACACCTATTCGTAGGTGTGTCTGCCGGATATTGGACGTCCATCTTTTTCTGGACTCAAATACAGCCTAATTTGTTTGGACGTCTCTGGCCTAAAACTGAATACACTGATAATTTATGGTATGGTATTTATAAGGGCTTAAGCTTTTTCTCTTCTACCATTTTTCCGGTCGGCGGGATTGATAAAGGTCATGCTCTCCAAATGATTTATTTAATTCCCCTGGCATTAGGAATAATGATGCTGTTAAGCCTGATTCCCAAAGTTAATTGGTTTGCCCGCTGGTGTATCGGTTATACTGTTGGAATGGCCGCGGGACTAAGGGCTTACGGTTATTTAAATTCTAACGTAATCGCTCAGATTAAAGCATCTGCCTTTAAATTTGGAAATTTCGATCAACCTTTTTTCAGTTTATCCGGAGATTCATATTTTAACAGCCTGGTCCTTTTGGTAGGGACCATTTCCGGTCTGCTCTATTTTTATTTTTCCAAATCACACACAGGATTATTTGGGAAAATATCCAGAGTTGGAATATTCTTTCTCATGATCAGTTTCGGTGCCTCTTTTGGGTTTGCAGTTATGGGCCGCATCTCACTTTTGATCGGCAGATTTGTAGATTTAATCAAATATTCCAATCAGGATTACAATTACGCCACGCTTTGGATTTTACCTGTTTTAATTCTGGTTTTGGCCTTCAGCGCTTATAAGGACAAAGCTAAGAATAAACCCATAGTAAATGAAAAATAAGTTTCTGCTGAATATCCGCAGTTTAACGGTTTCTTTTCCCGTAAAAGGAGACCTGGTCCCAGTTGTGGATCAGGTCTCCTTTTCTATTTCCAGGGGTGAGTCTGTAGCTGTTGTCGGTGAATCAGGCTGCGGTAAATCTCAGATTGCTCTGGCCCTGATGGGATTAACTTCCTCTTCAGGAACGATAAATATGAAAGGGCAGGGCTTAGAAGTATCCAAAGCCATGATTTTTCAGGAACCTATGACAGCTCTTAATCCTGTGCTTACTATCGGTGAACAAATCAGAGAGGCCATTCCGGAAAAAATCAATCGTAATCGTAAAAAAGTAATAGAATATTTAAATCAGGTAAAAATTGGAAAGCCGGAAGAACGTTATGGCAGTTATCCTCACGAATTTTCCGGCGGCATGCGTCAGAGAGTATTAATCGCCATGGCCCTGGCCCGGAAACCTGTCTTACTAATTGCCGATGAGCCCACAACTGCACTTGACGCAGTCATCCGGAAAGATATTATATTATTGCTGAAGGAGCTCAATAAAAAAGAGGGACTGGCCCTGCTTTTTATAACACATGATATTAGTATTTTAAAGATAATCGCTGATCGAATTTTAGTAATGTATGCGGGACATATTGTTGAATCCGGCCCTACAGACCGTATACTGCATAATTGCCGCCATCCCTATACAAAAGACCTAATGGCCCTGGCCAGCTTGGAGAAAGATGAAAAGGGTAGATTCCCTGCCATTCCGGGCAGTGTACCTCAGCCGGAAAATTACCCATCCGGCTGTCCCTACCATCCGCGCTGTAAATCAGCCATTGACATATGCAGCCGGGAATTTCCTGCACTCAAATGCGCGGGTCTGCAGAAATGGTCATGCATCCATTTAAATTCTGCAGGCCGAACTACCAACTGATTAATTTTTCGGTATAAATTACCGGGCTGTATTTTAACCGGATCTGGTGAATATAAAGGTATCGACATGAAAAATATATTAAAAGATTTAAGTATAAAAGAAATTAATTTCGGTGCCTGTTCCGGCTCTGGACGCTGGAGTACGTCTAAAGCTGCCGGACTGCTGAATTCTATTAACCCAAGTACGGGAGAAATAATAGCCGGCGTGTACCAGGCCGGCACAGAAGATTACGAAAAAATAGTATCAGAATCTGTCCATGCTTTTAAAAGCTGGCGAAAAGTACCGGCACCCGTCAGAGGACAGCTTGTGCGCGAAATGGCGGATGCACTGCGTGCTAAAAAAGATGCCCTGGGAAGCCTGGTAGCTATGGAAATGGGAAAAATTAAAGCTGAGGGAGATGGTGAAGTTCAGGAGATGATTGATATAGCCGATTTCGCTGTAGGACAAGCACGCATGCTTTATGGTAAAACCATGCATTCCGAAAGAGTTGAGCACCGTATGTATGAACAATGGCATCCCTGGGGTCCCGTAGGGGTCATTTCCGCATTTAATTTTCCTGTAGCCGTCTGGGCCTGGAATGCGTTTATAGCGGCGATAGCAGGGGATACAGTCATCTGGAAACCGTCTTCATCAACTCCCCTGTGCGGTATAGCCGTCCAGAATATCTGCAACGCAGTCATGGAAAAAAATGGCTATACGGGAATTTTCAATATTGTAATCGGCAAAGGTTCCGCAGTCGGAGAAAAATTAATACAGGATAAACGAGTACCGCTTATTTCATTTACCGGCTCCACCTATATGGGCCGCCATGTGAGTAAAACAGTTTCCGGCAGATTCGGAAAAACAATTCTGGAACTGGGCGGCAATAACGCCATTATTATCGATGAAACAGCCGATCTGGACCTGGCTGTCAGAGCCGCCGTTTTCGGAGCAGTGGGAACTGCCGGCCAGCGCTGTACGTCTACGCGCCGGATAATAATTCACGAGAACATTTCAGATCGGTTTATCCGGTCTATGACTAAAGCATATAAGCACGTAAATATAGGTGATCCTCTAAAAAAGGACACACTCATGGGTCCTCTCGTTAATCAGGGTGCCGTTGAATTATATGAACGAGCCCTTGATATAATAAAAAAATCCGGAGGGGAAATTCTGACCGGAGGAAAAAAATTAAGCGGTAAGGGATTTTTTGTTGAACCAACTATCGTAAAAGCCAAGAATCATTGGGAAATAGTTCAAAATGAAACATTTGCACCAATCCTGTATATCATTACCTATAAAACTTTTTCCAAGGCTATGGAATATCACAATGACGTTCCCCAGGGACTGTCATCGGCGCTTTTTACAACAAATTTGCGGAATGCCGAGAAATTTTTATCGGCCAGGGGCAGTGATTGCGGAATTGCAAATATTAATATTGGGACATCCGGAGCTGAAATCGGGGGCGCTTTTGGAGGGGAGAAAGAAACCGGAGGTGGTAGAGAATCCGGATCAGATTCTTGGAAGCAATATATGCGCAGACAAACAAATACCATTAACTGGGGTACTGATTTGCCCCTGGCTCAAGGTATATCATTTGAACTTTAGATTAAAATAAAAATAATAGATTAATTCGAAATTATAAAACATAAGGAATTAAATGAAAAATATAAAAGGCATTAACGTAAAATCAACCATAGCGAGTTATATGCTTGCCGATGGAATGGATCAAATTATTGATTTGGAAAAAAGCCATGGATCATGGCTGGTTGATACCAGAGATGGAAAAGAATATTTGGATTTGTTTTCCATGTTTGCTTCACTTTCTGTCGGCTATAATCATCCTTATGTTTTAGAACAAAAGCTTCGTTTAACAGCTGCCGCAATAAATAAACCTACTAATTCAGACGTTTATTCCAGCCAAATGGCTGAATTTGTGGAAACAATGGGCTCTATGGCACAACCGGATTATTTACCTTATGCATTTTATATTTCCGGAGGAACGCTGGCTGTTGAAAATTCCTTGAAAGCCGCTTTCGACTGGAAAGTACGTAAAAACCTAAATAATGGAAAAGCCGCTTTAGGTTCCAAAGTATTGCATTTTAAAGAATGTTTCCACGGCCGCAGCGGTTATACTCTTTCTTTGACAGATTCACCGGATAAGCGCAAAACACAATATTTTCCTAAATTTGACTGGCCCCGGATTATAAATCCTAAAATTCAATTTCCTACGACAGTTGAATCGACTAAAAATGCAGAAGAATTAGAAACTGCTGCTTTCGCAGAAATTAAGATTGCCCTTAATAAATATCCTGATGATATTGCTGCCCTGATCATTGAACCAGTACAGGGTGAGGGCGGAGATAATCATTTTCGTCAAGAATTCTTTATGGGACTCAGGAAATTGGCGGATGAAAATGATTTTCTTCTTATTTATGATGAAGTTCAGACCGGGGCAGGTATAACCGGTAAAATGTGGGCTCACCAGCATTTTGGGATTGAGAGTCGACCTGATATAATCTGTTTTGGAAAAAAAACCCAGGTTTGCGGAATATTTGCCGGGAATAGATTAGATGAAGTTGAAAACCACGTTTTCAAAGAATCAAGCCGGATTAATTCCACCTGGGGCGGCAATCTTGTAGACATGGTGCGTTTTACAATTTATTTGGAAATCATCAACCGGGAAAATCTGGTAGAAATGGCCCGTGAAAATGGAAAATATTTATTGGAAAAATTGGAAATACTGCAAAATAATTGGAGCGGTAAAATCACAAATGCCAGGGGCAGAGGATTATTTTGCGCTTTTGATTTAGAAAACGGAAATATCCGGGACCAGACCCTAAACTTAATTAGTTCCGAAGGTGTTATAATGCTGGGATGCGGAAAAAATTCTATCCGGTTCCGACCGCATTTAAATATCAGCAAGGAAGAAATTGACCTGGGCTTGAATAGAATCGACGAGGCCTTAAAGAAGTTGTGACCGCCGCGAACGAAAAAGGAACACTATTTATAATATCAACACCCATAGGAAATTTGGAGGATATTACCTTAAGGGCTCTGCGGGTATTAAAAGATGTTCCGCTTGTCGCTGCAGAAGATACGCGCCGCACGCGAAAATTACTCAACCATTTTAAAATACGAACCCCCTTGATCAGTTATTACGAATATAATCGTTTTACAAGAATACCGCAAATAATCGACCATTTATTAAGCGGAAAATCATTGGGCGTTGTGACTGATGCCGGTACCCCTGGAATAAGTGATCCGGCTTATAAATTGATTCGCGCAGCCATAGAAAACAATTGTACAATTGAAGCTGTTCCGGGAGCATCTGCCTTTATTACGGCGCTTGTTTCCTCCGGGCTGCCGACTGACCGTTTTTTATTTGAAGGATTTCTGCCGGCCAAAAAAGGACGCCAGGGCAGGTTAAAAAGACTGAAAGATGAGGCGGCCACAATAATCTTCTACGAAAGCCCCCATAGAATTCTACGAACTCTTACTGATATTTTAAAAATTATAGGAGATCGCCCGGCGGTTATCGGGAGAGAATTAACAAAAATGCATGAAGAAATTATCAGGGGCAGAGTGTCCGAAATACTGGCCCATTTTAATTCTAAAACTCCCAGAGGTGAATTTGTAATCATGATTGGAAAGGAAGCTGAAAATGTCTACTTCAACCAAGGGTAAATTCATTACTTTCGAAGGTATTGACGGCTGCGGTAAAAGTACTCAGGTTAAACTTCTGGCAGAATATCTTAATCAGATGGGAAAAGAAACAATCCAGGTTCGTGAACCTGGCGGTACGCGGGTATCGGAAGAAATTCGTAAAATTCTCCTGCACCTGGATAAAACTGATATCTGCGACCGTACTGAATCCTTATTAATGGCCGGAAGCCGCGCTCAGCTTACAGAAGAAGTTATTTTACCAAATTTGGCAGCAGGAATAAATGTTGTGGCCGATCGTTATTCTGATTCAACTTTGGCTTATCAGGGCGGAGGCAGAAATCTCCCTTTAGACTGGCTGGAAAAAGTCAATCAATTTGCCACGCAAAATTTGGAACCTGTTATTACTTTTTTCGTAGACGTACTGCCCGAAGAAGCAGCCCGACGCGCAAAAAATAAAAAAGATAGAATTGAAAAAGCAGGAATTGAACTGCAGATAAAAGTACGTAAAATGTATTTATATTTGGCTGGGCGCGATCAGGAAAGAATTGTTGTTCTGGATGGCTACCAAAAAGAATTTGACATCCGGCAAAAAGTAATAAATGAATTAAACAGGAGGCGGATATTTTAAAAAAATATTTTAAGAAAAAAAATCTGGGCTTAATTGTCATTCTGGCAATTTGCTTAAGTTCAATAGCTTTAACAAAATCTGATTTTTACAGAGAAATCGGAAGGTCGCAGCGTCTAATAAATGAAATATATAAGCAAATATTTGTTAATTACGTTGATGAACTTGATCCCGCTGCTTTTACTAAAGCCAGTATTCAGGGCATGACTCAAAACCTCGATCCATATTCTGTATATATGGAAGATGAAGAACATCATTCAATTGATGTTTTGGCCAAAGGCAGATATGGCGGAATTGGAATTGAATTAGGCCTGAGAAATAAAAAATTATCAGTTATATCTCCCATGGACGGCGGTCCGGCAAAATCTGCTGGAATATTAAGCGGTGACATAATTATTAAAATTGACGAACACGATGCGGAGCACATTTCTCTTAGGGAAGCCGCCAATTTTATGCGCGGAGAAAAAGGAACCCCGATTGTTCTTAAAATAAAACGTTACGGCCGGAAAGAAATTCTTACTTTTAATCTTAACCGGGCTCTAATCGATGTTAAGGATATTACATATTCAGACATGTTGAATGAATCAACCGGTTACATACGGCTGAACAGATTTTCCCTGAATGCTCCTGCAGCCATGCGCCGGGCTGTGTTGGATCTTTTAGATAGAAATGCAGGAGAAATAATTATCGATTTGCGAAATAACCCGGGCGGACTCCTCAATTCAGCAGTATCAATTCTCGATTTATTTATCCCCAAAGGAGAAATTCTGGTTACCACCGCAGGCCGCACTAAAGATTCTAATAAATCCTTTTCGTCAAGGAATTCTCCGGTAGTTCCTCTTGACATCAAATTAGTTGTATTAATTAATCAAGGCAGCGCCTCCGCCAGCGAAATAGTTTCCGGAGCAATTCAGGATTTAGACCGGGGTTTAATTATGGGAGAAAAATCTTTCGGTAAAGGTCTCGTGCAAAAGGTGCTCGGTATTGATAAAATCCGCTCCCTGAAAATTACTACTGCAAAATATTTCATTCCCAGTGGACGATTAATTCAAAAACGGGATTATATTGATAATAAATACGTATTAAACCGGGTGGAAGAAGATTCTATATTTTTCACTAAAAATGGACGTTCAGTCCGGGGAGGAGGAGGCATAACTCCCGATAGCACAGTAAAAGCCTTAAAACTGCCTGTTTTGGCTGCAAAATATTTAAATTATGGGATTTTCTTCTCTTTCGCCCAGAAAAATAAATATGAATATAAAAATTTAGCAGATGTCATTGCCGACGAAACATTAATAAGCAAATTCAGGATATTTACAGACAGCCTGGAAATCCCAATTCAACTGCCGGGAGAAGAAAACTTGAAACTGTTAAAACAGGAACTTTTCAGTCTGGACAGTACCAAAATTGAAACAAACCGGGCTTTAAGTACTTTATCTGATTTTTATGAAAAACAAATGGATATAATGTTTGATCAGGAATCGAAACAATTGCGGGAAAGAATAATCGTTGAATTTGCAGGTTTGATTGAAGGTAATGAAGGCCGTATAAAACAAATTCTAAAAAATGATACTGTTCTACAGACAGCTTTGAATTTACTGCACAATGAAATTTCCTATGAGCTGGCTATATCCCAAAATTCAAGGTCCAAAAAGCTGTAACCAGAATAAATCATGTATTCTTTCATATTAATGACACTTTGGGACTCCCTCTTAAGTACATCCTTTAAAAGAGGAATTAATAAGCGTGTTTTATAACAATCGTCGGTTAATAAAGTTATTTTTCTATTTAAGTAAGAATCTGTAAATTCTTTGGTTATTTTTCAAGTTGATATTTCCTCTACGGATTTATTGGACACTTAAATAGCCCTTTTAAGGGCGATTAGCTCAGCTGGTTAGAGCGCTACGTTGACATCGTAGAGGTCGGCGGTTCGACTCCGTCATCGCCCACTGTTACTTTTTGAAATTAGAAAAATGAAAAAGATTAAATACCAAAGACCATGTGGCCTGCCTTCCTTAGACCAACCTAAGTCTGTACCGTTTTATATTTTATAAATTGATATTTCTGTCCAACCAAAATTGAATAAGATTAAGATTACTTTTCCGGATAATTCCACGCGCCAATTTCCTGTCGGTATCACTGCCCGGGAAGTGGCAGAAAGCATTGGTCCCCGACTGGCACAGGAAACTGTAGCTGCTTTTATTAATGATAATCTATGCGATTTAAACATACCCATTATTAATGATGCAGATCTTAAACTGGTTAAGGGCGATTCTCCTGCAGGGCATGAGGTACTTCTCCACAGCACAGCGCATCTTATGGCACAGGCAGTTAAAATTTTATACCCTGAAGTTAAAATTACAATTGGACCGGCAATTGAAAATAGATTTTATTATGATTTTGATTATAAAGGAACATTTAACGAAGACGATCTAAATAAAATTGAAGAAAAAATGAAATTTCTTGTCCGGGAAAATCTGCCTGTTATGCGCCAAGAGCATAAACACGGAGACGCAATTAATATATTTAAAAATCTCGGAGAGGACTACAAGGTAGAAATCATTAACGAAATTGATTCCAAGGATACTATATCTACCTATAAACAAGGTGATTTCATTGACCTTTGCCGCGGCCCCCATGTTTCTTCAACCGGAAAAATCAAATATTTTAAACTTCTATCCTCTTCCGGGGCTTATTGGCGCGGTGACGAAAAAAATAAAATGCTGCAGCGGATTTACGGAACTGTATTTTCATCTAAAAAAGGATTGAAAGATTATCTGAAATTTCTGGAAGAAGCAAAAAGGAGGGATCACCGTAAGCTTGGGAAAATGCTGCGCATTTATACATTTGATGATGAGGTTGGTCCAGGTTTACCGCTCTGGCTCCCAAATGGAACAGCCATTATTGACGAATTGGAAAAATTAGCTCGGGAAAAAGAAACTCAGGCTGGATTTCTGAGGGTGCGAACCCCTCATTTAACAAAAAAAATTCTTTATGAATTATCGGGACACCTGGAATTATACAAAGATTACATGTATCCGGCCATGGATGTGGACGGCACTGAATATTATGTAAAGCCAATGAACTGTCCCCATCACCATAAAATTTATGCAGCAGAACCTAAAAGTTATCGGGATCTACCCTATAGACTCTCTGAATACGGTACCTGCTATCGTTACGAAAAATCGGGGCAGCTTTATGGTCTTATGCGGGTACGCAGCATGCAGATGAACGATGCTCATATTTATTGTACCGAAGAACAATTCGAAGAGGAATTTCTGGCAGTATGTAATATGTATAAAGATTACTTTGATATATTCGGAATTGAAAAATACCAGATGCGATTGAGTCTTCACGATCCAGACAAATTAGGGAGCAAATACGTCGATGAACCTGAATTATGGCTTAAAACTGAAATATCAGTTAAAAAAGCTCTGGAAAAAGGAAAAATTAATTTTGTTGAAATTCCAGGTGAAGCCGCCTTTTATGGACCTAAAATAGACGTTCAAGTCTGGAGTGCCATCGGTAAAGAGTTTACTCTGGCCACAAATCAGGTTGATTTCGCTATTCCCGCCCGTTTCGGCTTAACTTATACGGATAAAAACGGTCAGGAGAAGGTTCCTTTATGCATCCATAGGGCTCCCTTAAGTACCCATGAAAGAATGATAGGTTTTTTAATTGAACATTTTGGGGGAGATTTCCCCCTTTGGTTAGCCCCCCGGCAAGTAACAATTTTATCTATCTCGGAAAAAGTTAATGATTATTGCCGCCGCCTGGAAACACGTTTAAAAGCAGAAAATATCCGGGTTCATTTTGACAGCCGGGCAGATAAAATTGGTTCTAAAATACGTACTGCAGAATTAAATAAAATTCCGGTTATGGCCATTGTGGGTGAACGCGAAGCCAAAACCGGTACTGTCTCTTTGAGGCGCCATAAAAAGGGTGATACAGGAATTTTCGAAGTAGAAGCGCTGATTAAGAAATTAACTGCTGAAATTAAACAAAGGAGAATAACTTATTTCTAAAAAGAAAAAAATTCGAATTAATGAAGATATAAAAGTTCCCGAGGTCCGCCTAATTTCCGAAACCGGTGAACAGCTTGGAGTTGTTACAATTGAAAAGGCATTAATGTTAGCCCAGGAAGCACAACTAGATTTAGCAGAAGTGGCTCCTAAATCAACTCCTCCCGTTGCTAAAATATTAAATTTTGGAAAGTTGAAATACGAAGAAAAGATAATAGCCCTGGCCAGTAAAAAGAATAAGCATGTTGTATAATTAAAGGAAATTCGGGTTAGACCGCGCATCGATGACCATGATTTAGAAACTAAAGTTAATCTTGGCAGAAAATTTCTGCTGGATGGCGTCGGTTATCTCACCGACAAGTTCTTCAAGCACATCTTCTATTGTTACGATAC
>JAZFSI010000089.1:0-8532 GCA_036446075.1 Fidelibacterota bacterium | reverse complement strand
AAGCTACTGCCGGCATGTTGTCCAGACTCAGCCATTTGTTCGGGATTGTTATTATTTCAAAATTCGAACGCAGCATATTAACTGAAATCGAGCTTGTAAATCTTCAGCATAACCGGGTTATGCTGGTTCTGGCCATGGAGTCCGGGTATGTTCGGTCAATTATCTTAAACCTGGATATAGAAATAAAACCGGAATATTTAGATTTGATCAGTTCAATTTTGAAAGACCGGTTGGTCGGATTGTCCCTGGATGAAATACATTTAACAATAAATGATCGTCTTAATGACACAGAAATTTATGCTCATGAGATTGTTCAGGTATTAGTAAAATATCCATCAGAACATTTCGTTATCGACAGCAATAAAGTAATATACACATCATCACCTAATGCATTACTACAACAACCGGATTTCCACGATTTA
Organism: Fidelibacterota bacterium; assembly: GCA_036446075.1. GTDB lineage: Bacteria > Fidelibacterota > Marinisomatia > Marinisomatales > TCS55 > JAZFSI01. The sequence continues at coordinate 8,110 of JAZFSI010000089.1, read as the reverse complement.
GATATTGTTCGCAGATTATTGCCGGCTTTGGAGAAAAACCATTTAACTAAATTATTTCAGCATAAATTTCTGGGAAAACCTGCACGCACGTTAATTGGTGATGAAACGGAAGACGAATTGCTCCATGAATGTGCTATAATTACCTCATCTTTTGAAAACGCCCAATTGCGGGGCCGGCTCGGTATAATGGGGCCGCGTAGAATGCAATATAAATCAATTCAGACATTATTAAACAATTTTGCGGAGATATTACCCAGTGTCATCTAAAAATACAAAAACTGAGAAAAAGAAGTCTTCCCCTAAATTAAGTGCGGCTGCACGATTAAAGAAGGAATTAGAGAATTTTAAGATTCTTGTTGAAGAACAAAATGATCGTTATCTTCGATTAAAAGCCGAATTTGATAATTTTCGCCGTCGCAAGGAAAAGGATTTGATTAATTTATTGAATTACGACGGAGAAGAAGTAATCAAAGTCTTCCTACCGGTCCTGGATGATCTGGAAAGGCTGCATGAAGCTCATAAGCAGGAACATGAAAATAATGGTAAAGTAAAAGAAGGTGTAAATTTAATACTTAATAAAATTAACAAGAGATTCAGGGAATTGAAAGTCACTTCATTTGCTAAAGCCGGTGAAACCTTAGATCCTGTACTGCATGATGCTCTTATGACCAGGTCCGAGAAGGGAAAAGGGGAAAATGAAATTTTAGAAGTGTTTGAAAAAGGCTACCGTTATAAAGATCGAGTTATTCGTCATGCGAAAGTTGTGGTTAACCAGGATAACTAATGAAAGATCTTTACGAAATACTCGGTCTTAATAAAAATGCAACCAAGGACGAAATTAAAAAATCATATCGTAAGGTTGCCATGAAATACCATCCTGATCGAAACCCGGGGGACAAAAAAGCCGAGGCAAATTTTAAAGCAGCAGCTGAGGCCTATTCCATACTCAATGACCGTAGTAAACGGGACAGATATGACCAATTCGGCCATGCCGGCGTTGGACTGGGGGATAACCCTCGCGGCAGCAATTATCAGGGCCATATGAGCATGGAGGATATTTTTCAGAATTTTGGAGATCTTTTTGGAGGGATGGATAACTTTGAAAGTTTTTTCGGCGGCAGCTCCGGAAGACGCCAGGCCAGGCAGGGAACGGATCTAAAAATATCTTTAAAACTTGAATATATCGATATATTAAAAGGTACTCAAAAAACAATTAAAATAAAGCGGCTTGAAAATTGCAAAACATGCAGCGGCAGCGGAGCCCGGGCCGGGACTGGATTTTCATCCTGCCGGCAATGCGGCGGCTCAGGTAAAATCCGTCAAATGTCTCAATCTTTTTTTGGCCAGCAAGTTGTTGTTCGAGAATGTCCAATCTGCAGCGGCAGCGGGCAAATAATAGAAAATCCGTGTAAAACCTGCGGCGGCAATGGTTTGGAAAGGAAATTAGTTGAAATAAAGGTAAAAGTACCGGCCGGTGTGGCCACTGGTAATTACATGACCTTGGAAAGCCAGGGGAATAAGGGACCCGGAAATATACCTGCCGGTGATTTGATAGTTTTCTTTGAAGAAGTTGAAAACCCCACATTTTCCCGCTATGGAAATGATGTATTTCTGGAAGCTTTTATATCCTTTTACCAGGCCGCTTTGGGAACAACATTGGAAATTCCAACCATTGATGGTCAGGCAAAACTGAAAATACCGGCGGGAATCCAGGCGGGCCAAATGTTAAGAATGCGTGGAAAGGGTTTTCCTAAATTGAGGGGTTCAACCCGTGGTGATCAAATGGTACGGGTACAAGTAGAAACACCCCGAAAACTGGATCGTAATCAACGCCGATTATTAGAAGAACTGGCACAATTAAACGGTCAGGAAAAGCCAGTTTTTAAACGGTTGGATTTGAATTCATGAAATTATTTACAGTACAGGAAAAAAATATTATTAAATTCCTGGTAGGATCCCTGCTTTTCGGCTCTCTGTATACAGTGTATAAACAATGGAAAGGACCAGACGTTCCGGTCCCGGATCTTCATTTAGAGTCATTTATAGCTGCAGCGGGCAAACCTTGGGTCCAGCCCGGGACTAAAGGATCTGAAAAGAAGCAGAATCAGTCCCCAATAAGCATTAATATCAATACTGCCAATAGGATGGAATTAATGACTTTGCCCGGGATAGGACCTGTAATGGCGGATAGAATTATCCATTCCAGGGAAGAATTTGGCTCGTTTGGTATTATTACTGATATTAATCGGGTTAGAGGTATCGGCCTTAAGACTTTCGCCGAAATTGAACCATTTATAACCACTGAGGAAAATTAGTTATGGCTGAAAGTAAAATCGGAAAAAAATATGGCGATTTACTTGAGTTATTTATTGTAATTGCCTTCTTGTTTTTAATTATCAGCATATATGTACCCCGGGCAATCTGGGATGAGGAAGAATATTTCGAGGCCAAAAGTAGGTTTAACATGGAAAACATGTATGATGTTCAGACCTTTTACAACTCGCTTCTGGGGCAATATACGAGCGATGGCCTGCTGGCTATGAAAATTGTTAATTCCGTCAGAGATTCATTAACGGGTGATTCAACCTTCCTTGGAGATCAAACTCTGGTTTTTGACGGCGAAAAGATTACTGTAGACATCCCCTTTGGCTATGATGCAGAATTTGATACAACCTTTGGATTTCCCATGGTTCGCAGAGATACACTTTTGGACACAACCTTGACAATTGTCATGTATTCCGAAGTTTTATCACGAAATGATACAAGTTATATCCAGAATAAGAATCTCGAAGTTTATAAAAACGAAGAAAATTTCCTGGGCATTATTGAACAAATAACCTCAGAAAGAGTTGAAATTGTTAATTATTATGATTCCTATTTACCTGATTCATCCATGTTTTTCTGTCCTGTAACAGATCAAGCCTATGAAATTCTGATTAAAAATGACGGGGGAATTGTGCGAGTGGAAAGCCCCATTGATGACCCTGTTGTTGAATCTAAATACATCATTTTTTCATTTAAAGCAAATAATCACGGTTATATCGACGACGGCAGCAAAAGTTGGGATTGATATTTTATAATAAGTGATCTATTTCGCGCTAACAAATACCCATTTACTTTGTGTACAATGGGCTCGGGTGGACGGGAAGTCCATACTAACAAAAATTTCCTATAAACCATTTCAGCATTCCTTGGATGAAATTTGGAATAACGAATCGGAATTTGTTTCTGTTTTCAGCGCTGCTTTACACCAGATAAAAGAAGAAATAAATCCTGATGGTCAGAATGTAATTTTAACACTGCCTGATGAGTGGTGCCGGTCAGTTGATATAAATTTGGACCAGGAAATGACTGTAATGGACGGTTGGAATCTGGCATTATGGACATTAAATCAACGGTGGGGAATAAAAGACCATGCCAGCTTCGGCCGAATTTTTGAAGGGAATCCGGTTTCAATTTTTGCCTTGTCCCTATTGTTTGATTTTATTGAACCTTTAAAATTAATATTTGCAGAATTAGGTATGAGAATAACCTGGATCGGTACTGAATCCAGCATATTCTTCGGCCTGGCCCCAAAACAGGGTTGTACAGTATTGATACCAAGCGGAAGCATTTATAAATATTTTACATACAATCTTAATTATTTCGGCAGCGGAACGGCACGGTTTGTTAAAGATTCCTGGAAAACGAGGAACTTGGTCGGATTACCGTTGGGGAAAGATTTAAAGTCCGGGTCATTAATGGTAACCGGTATCCTGAGTGATAAAAGAAAACAGCATTTTAAAAACCTCAAACCTTTAATCATAAAACCTCTCAATCGCATCAATATTGAGGGTATAAATGTACCCGCTGATATACCTGAATTTTTACAATGTCTGAGTACTGCGGTTATAACCGGAACGTCCGGTGCTGCCTTGAATTTTTTAGGACAAAGAGGATTACAGCCCTATAATTTTGTGTCTCCCAAAGAAGAAAAAGCTTCTAAAATTGATAAAATTCCAGATAAACCAGTTAAAACCAAAACTTCTGCAATAAATAAGAAGAATTATTCCCTGGCTCTAACCTATTTTCTAATTATTTCTATTTTTCTATTTTTAATCTATTTTAAAAATTATTTTAATTCATCTCCCGAAAATACTTTAACGAAGACGGACATACCTGTTATTAAAGAGGAAATGATTGATTCGAATAAATATGATTTAATTTATACGGAGATTGTAGCAGACTATTTTCAAAAATCTCAATTGATAGCGCATCAGATGTCCCTGATATTGAATTCCGGGATGCAGCATAAAATTTCCTTTATCTCCTCCAGCAGTGAAGATATTCGGATTGATTTAGTCGGCGACCGGATTATGGATGATGATTTTGAGCGGGTGGGTGAAGTATCGAGTTATGAATTATCAGAAATTAATTGCTGCGGCGGATTTAAACACGGTTATAATATTAAATCTAATACTAAACATTTTCAATACCTTGATAATTGGATCATGGCGGAACAGCTGGACAGCCTTTTCAGAAATGATTCAGAATATGTAAAGGTTAAAAAATTGTCTGCTCGTCCCTTGGCTATTTATAATCAACACCCTTTAAAAGTCGAAGTATTAACCCATAATCGCATTATCCAGACTTTGGCCGGTGTTAAGCAGGCCGGGGATAATGTAGCTTTGGAAAAATTTATTTATTATTCAAACCCGGAAAATCCCGAACCCATTGCTATTTTTTATATTTCATTACTGGAGAGATTAAATCCTTAAGGCAGTTGATTTCTGTGTTTATTCTTTCCGGCAGATATAAAGGACTCAGAATTAAAACCAAATCCAAGGGGCCATACCGTCCTACATCTGCCCGTGTGCGTAAAAGTTTATTTGAAATTCTGGGAGATTTAAAAGGTTTATCTGTTCTGGACCTTTTTGCCGGTTCTGGTATTCTTGGCTTTGAATCAGCCAGCAGGGGAGCTGAAAAAATAACTTTTGTGGAACGGGATAATTCTGCTCTGGACGGCTTAAAAATTAATGCACTTCAATTTAAAGATATACAAGTAACAGCCATAAAATCGGATGTTTTTAAATTTTTGGAAAATAATTTAAAATTCGACTTAATATTCGCGGATCCGCCGTATGTTATGCCCGGAATTTCCCCGCTCATAAGTTCCTGTTTAGATTTTCTCAGTGTGGGGGGAAGGTTTGTACTTGAAAGTTCTTCAAAAGTATTCCATATTCCGCCTTCCAGAATAAAGAAATACGGGGATACACAAATTAGCATTTGGAAAAAATAATTATGAGAATAGTAGTATATCCCGGGACCTTTGATCCTGTACACAACGGCCACATCGATATTGCTGACCGAGCCTCTAAATTATTTGATAAACTCATTTTTACAGTTGCGGTAAATTCAGATAAAAAGCCAATGTTTAATGCTCAGGAAAGAGTCGATTTATTATTGAAATCCACACAGCATCTTGAAAATATAGAAGCCTATTCAACGACCGGACTGATTGCGGAATTCGCTCAAAAACATAATGCTTGCGCCCTGATTCGGGGTTTGCGCCATGTTTCTGATTTTGAATTCGAATTTCAAATGGCCATGATGAATTATCATTTGAATCCCGATATTACTACAATCCTAATGCTGCCTTCGGAAAAGTACATTCATATTAATTCCACTGTGGTAAAAGACGTATCGAAATTAAAGGGTGATATTGTTGAATATGTACCCGCTCCCGTGTTGACAGCTTTACAAAAAAAGTACGGATTTACCGCTTGAAAAGTGTTACCCATGTATTGATTCCACCCTTCTTTTCCCTTAACTGCTCACACGTAACTCGTAATTCGTAACTTTTTTTCTTCCCTCTGATTTCTTCTTAGAAAAATAGAAGGAAGCAATATTAAATATGTCCTAAATTCGCACTCTTATTTATTAAAGAAATTGAGGAATCCCAAGCAGTGCCGACCTACGATTACAAATGTAAACAATGTGAACATGAATTTGAATATTTTCAGTCAATGTCCGATGACGTTTTAAAGGAATGTCCTCAATGTAAGGGGGATATAAGACGTTTAATCAGCGGCGGATCTGGTTTAATATTTAAAGGTTCAGGTTTCTATTCCACAGATTACGCACCCAAAAAACCTAAGAAAACTGAAAAAACTGAAAAATCAGATAAAACCGCTAAAACAGGCCAAAAAACCGAAACAGCAAAGGGAAAAGGAAATAATGAAACCTCAAAATAGTCAAGGCGGAATAATTAAATTCAAGTCAGGACATGTTGTTGTTCCAGATAATCCCATAATTCCGTTTATAGAAGGCGATGGAATCGGACCTGATATCTGGAGGGCAGCTGTCAGGGTGTTCGATACCGCCGTAAAAACAGCTTATAATGGTCGAAAATCAATAGTTTGGAAAGAAGTATTGGCCGGAGAAAAAGCTTTTAATCTGGTTGGTTCCTGGCTGCCTCAGGAAACTTTGACTCAAATCAGAAAATACCTGGTTACTATCAAGGGTCCTTTAACAACACCTGTGGGCGGAGGCATAAGATCTTTAAATGTTGCCCTTCGTCAAAAGTTGGATTTATATGCCTGTGTCCGCCCTGTGCGCTGGTTTAAGGGAGTCCCTACACCGGTAAAGCACCCCGAATTAGTTAATATGACCATTTTTCGGGAGAATACAGAAGATATTTACGCCGGAATCGAATGGATGGCAGGTACTCCTGAATCTGCGAAAATTAAGAAATTTCTCGTGGAAGAAATGGGAACTGTAAATATTCGCTTCCCGGAAACATCTTCTTTTGGAATAAAACCTGTTTCTCAGGAAGGAACAGAAAGGCTGGTCCGCGCCGCCTTGGAATATGCCATAGATAATCAGCAGAAAAGCGTTACCCTCGTGCACAAGGGCAATATTATGAAATATACGGAGGGAGCTTTTAAAAACTGGGGGTATGCCCTGGCTGAAAAAGAATATGGCGACCAGGTTTTTACCTGGAAGCAATATGACCGGATAGCCGCAGAAAAGGGCCGGGAAGCGGCTAGTTCTGCTCAGGAACAAGCTTTGGAAAAGGGAAAAATTCTGATCAAAGATATGATTGCAGATGCATTTCTGCAGCAAATTCTATTAAGACCGGCTGAATATGACGTAATCGCTACTTTAAATTTAAATGGCGATTATATTTCTGACGCACTGGCCGCAATTGTAGGGGGTATCGGAATTGCTCCCGGAGCAAATATCAATTATAATACTGGCCACGCCATATTTGAGGCTACCCACGGAACAGCCCCAAAATATGCTGGTCAGGATAAGGTTAATCCCTCATCAGTTTTACTTTCGGGTGTGATGATGTTTGAATATCTTGGCTGGCAGGAGGCTGCTGATTTAATTGTTAACGGTATTAAAGGCGCCATTGGAAACAAAACTGTTACTTATGATTTCCATCGCCTTATGGAAGGGGCTACCAAAGTTTCTTGCTCCGGATTCGGTGATGCTGTAATAAAGCATTTATAACTGATTAATTAAGCGGTTTTTTTTAATTATTAGGCGGGTGTATTTTTGCGCCTCAGACCTGATAAAAATACGAGAACCATGTGTTTATAGATTATACAGAAGTAGAATTGAAAGCCGGCAGCGGCGGTAAGGGCTGCGTTTCCTTCCGGCGGGAAAAATATATTCCAAAAGGCGGGCCCGACGGAGGTGACGGAGGTAAAGGCGGTAACATTATTTTAGTAGTTGACCCTAATCTTCATACACTTCAAGACGTACGCTATGCCAGAATTTACAAAGCACGTAATGGAAATGCAGGTTCCTCCAACCAGAAAAAGGGCAGTGACGGGCCTCCTGTAATCATTAGAATTCCAGTGGGGACTGTCGTAAAAAATAAAAAATTAAACCTTGTTGTGGCTGATCTTTTAAAAGCGGGAGAAAAATTTATAATTTGTAAAGGCGGAAGAGGGGGCTGGGGAAATGTACATTTCAAATCATCCACACACCAGACTCCCCGATATGCTCAACCGGGAGCCGGACGAGAACTGCTGTAACAAGGTGTGTACCGCCCATCCGGAATGCTGCGGTAACATTGTAAAATGGGATAGTATTTGCGCGGGATGGGCCTTCGATTTGT
>JAZFSI010000088.1:0-10987 GCA_036446075.1 Fidelibacterota bacterium | reverse complement strand
TCCCTTTTTATTCTATCAGAAGGAGTAGTTTCTCAAACACAAGTCCAATTCAAGTTCAAATAGTAACTAATATGAAAATCCAGCTATAGAGTTCAAGTTTCTTCCTTGTCAGCGGAAATCAATATTCATAATAATCAGCAAAACTTTGCGGTCCTGGTTTTAAAAGATTTATATCATGTAGCCTTGATTACAGGAAAACCCAACAATAATACGCCATTTTTAAAAAGGTTTCTACAGCAGCAGCAGCGTATAAAATTAGATCATTTTGTTGAATTGAAAAACCAGAGAATGCGGCCTTCATTGAAGAGTTTCTGGGAAACAGCTTACGAATTGATTATTTTTGATGCCTACCCTCAACGGGTACTTTCAAGAAATTTTCAGCGTATTTTTGGGAAAAAATTATTATCCGGAAATTCAGCCTTATGTCTAATTGCAGGACCCGGGCAAACCATTGAAAACACGAAAGAATTATTCCCCTTTCTGGAAATTAAAAATATTGATTATGATTTGAATAACGAGGAATTACCGTGGCTCTTCAAAGAAGAAGCGAATATTCTCGGGTATAATGCCGGTTTCATTCCTGAATCTGATTATCCGCCTTTAATACCGGCTTTAGCGGTAGCGCCAAATCTTGAGGATGCCCGAATTATCGCAGAATTTTTAACGGAACCACCCTTACCGCTGGTGATTTTACAAGAAAAGGGATTTTTAAGATCCATGGTCTGGACCAGTGCGGATATGACCTCAATACATTTTCGAACCACAGGTACTGATAGAGCTGACTTATTAACTGATTTCTGGGAGAAATCTCTTAATTGGCTGCTGCGCACCGGTGGCGCTAATGAATTATTTTTTAGATTCAGCAAGAGCAATTTTCAGCAGGGAGAATTAATCAGGATTACCGGAACAAGCCCTTACGATCAACAGGATAAATTTGGTCGAAAAGATGTATATCTGGCAGTATATAAAGATGGAAAAAAAGTATTAAACAACGAAATAACATATAATTTGACGAGAAAACGCTGGGAAACCAACCTGAGAGCCTCCACGCCAGGCTTGTACAATTATGAAATATTAATTAATACGGGAAATAATTCAAAAATACTGCAGAAAGGTATATACCAGGTTGAAGAAAGCCAAATAGAATTAAATCAAGTATTTTTAAACGGAACTCTTTTGAAGGCAATTGCCGGCAGGAGCGGCGGTGAGTTCAGAACCTGGGAGAAGCGCAAGGATATATTAGAACTGCTAAAACAAAAAGAGAAGCATGAACTTTGGACAGATGTATTTAAATTTAACGAACAATCAGGTCTATTGTTCATAATCTTTATACTGCTCAGTATTGAGTGGATATTACGACGGGTGAAAGGACTGCCGTAAATTTTTAAAATAAAAGGATAAATTGTGAAAAAAATTACTATTATCGGAACGGGGTATGTTGGATTAGTATCAGGAGCGGGACTGGCGGAGTTTGGTCATGAAGTTAATTGTGCAGATATAGACCGGAAAAAAATCAATAGTCTTAATAATGGAGAAATACCAATTTATGAACCTGGTCTGGAAGATCTGGTAAATCGAAATCGATCGGCCGGCAGACTGACTTTTACAACCCGCATAGATCAGGCTATTCAGTCCGCGGACGTGATTTTTATTGCTGTTGGAACACCGCCGGATAAAAATGGTTCTGCCGATTTAAAGGCAGTGGCCGGAGTTGCAATGGATATCGGTCGAAATTTAAACGGTTATAAAGTGATTTGTACTAAAAGTACCGTGCCGGTTGGTACCGGTTGTATTTTACAGGATATAATCGGAAAAGAAGCTGGGGAAAATGCTGATTTTGGCTATGTGTCTAATCCGGAATTTTTAAGGGAAGGCGCCGCAGTAAATGATTTTCTACACCCGGACAGGGTTGTCCTGGGAGCTGATTCTGAAAAAGCATTTGGTATTTTAAAAGAAATCTACAGACCTTTGTATATTATTAAAACTCCCATCATACAAACTAATGTCGCTACAGCAGAAATGATCAAATATGCCAGTAACGCATTTTTAGCCCTGAAAATCAGCTATATCAATGAAATTGCCAATCTTTGTGAAGCTGTTGGCGCTGACGTTCATACTGTATCCCAGACAATGGGCCTGGACGGGCGTATAAGCGCAAAATTTTTACATCCTGGACCGGGCTTCGGCGGTTCCTGCTTTCCAAAAGACACTCAAGCTTTGGCTGCTCTGGGAAAAGAAAATCAAATAAACCTGGCTACGGTCGAGGCAGCAATTAAAACTAACGTTTCACAAAAAAAACTTATGGTTGCTAAACTAAGATCTCTGGCAGGAGGAAGTTTTAACAATTTAGAAGTAGCAGTGCTGGGATTAAGTTTTAAGCCGCAGACTGATGACGTTCGGGATTCTCCCGCCATAAATATGCTTGAAAGCCTGGTAAGAGAAGGCGCAAAAGTTCGTGCATATGATCCCATAGCCTCCCGGAATATGGCCTTAAAATTTCCCAATATTGAGTATGTGTCTTCATGGAAGAAAGCCGTGACCGGAGCCCAGGCAATGGTAATAATGACTGAATGGAATGAATTTCGAGGCATAGATCTCGAGGAACTTCATAATTTAATGGAAACACCAGTTTTACTAGACACCAGAAATATTCTGGATATGAAAGCGCTGGATAAACTCAATTTCATTTTTGATAATGTAGGCCGGAAAAAATTTAAACATGAAAATTGAAAATACACCTCTTCCCGGAGTTCTTCTGATTCATCCGCAAATATTTCCGGATGACCGCGGTTATTTTTTTGAGAGTTTCAGAGCTGCTGAATTTGAGAAAATAGGGCTTCCGGCAGTATTCGTTCAAGATAATCAATCTCTATCTGAAAAGGGAGTTATAAGAGGGCTCCATTTTCAATTAAAATATCCGCAGGGGAAATTAGTGCAGGTGACTCTGGGGGAAGTATATGATATAGCTTTGGATATTCGCCCCAATTCACCTCATTACGGAGAATGGTTCGGTGCCGTCCTCAACGCTGCAAACCATATACAAATGTATATTCCTCCTGGTTTTGCCCACGGTTATAAAGTCTTGTCAGCCCAGGCAATCTTCCAGTATAAATGTACTGAAATATATCATCCGGAGGATGAATACGGAGTTAATTGCCGCGATCCGGAGATTGACATAAAATGGCCCAGTGGAAAAGAACTTATTTCGCTCAAGGATAAAAAATTACCCAATCTCAAAGAAATACCGCCTGATTATTTGCCGAGTATTTAATATTAAGTATTGGAAACAGGAATAAACTTATGAGTTTAAAAGTCTTATGATAGCATTAGAATTCATCAGAAAAAACACAGAATTAACCAGTCGGGGATTGGCCGCCAAGGGTAATTCATTTGAATTAAGAAAAATACTGGATCTGGACCAGGAATATCGTCGGTATTTAGAAGAAATTAACGATTTAAGGGCGGAAAGAAATCGTGTTTCAATTGAAATTGCCGACCGGAAAAAGAGTAATATGGAAACTAATGATTCCATTAAAAAAATGCGCTTGGTAGGTTTATCCATTAAATCCCTGGAAAAAAGATCGAGCGCTTTAAAAATGAAAATGGATAATTATTTGATGGAACTGCCCAACCTTCCCCATAAATCTGTACCGCTGGGTAAAAATGAAAAAGACAATCCGGTTTTAAGGGAGTGGGGATCTGAGCCTGATTTTGATTTCGAACCCCAAAATCATTTGGCCATCGGAGAAAAACTTGGTCTTTTTGATTTTAAGCGCGCTGCCAAAATAGCCGGATCCGGGTTTCCTTTGTATACGGGACTCGGTGCAAAACTTGAGCGCGCCTTAATTAATTTTATGCTGGACTTTCACTGTGATAAGTTTGGATATATAGAAATTTTCCCGCCTTTTATGGTAAAACCGGAATCGGCCGTTACCTGCGGACAATTGCCTAAATTTGCAGATGAAATGTACCGCAGCGAGAAAGACGATTTATGGTTAATACCCACGGCGGAAGTACCGGTCACAAACATTTACAGAAATGAAATTCTGGCAGAACAGGATTTACCGCGTTATTTCTGTGCATATTCTGCCTGTTTCAGACGGGAGGCAGGGTCATATGGTAAAGATACCAGAGGATTATTACGCCTGCACCAATTTAATAAAGTTGAACTGGTAAAATTTGTAAAACCAGAAAAATCCTACGGTGAATTGGAGTCCCTGGTGAAAAATGCGGAAGAAATTCTGCAGGCCTTAGGATTGCGGTATCGTGTTCTGGAGCTTTGTACCGGTGATCTCAGCTTTTCAGCCTCTAAATGTTATGATCTTGAAGTCTGGGCACCCGCTGAAAAAAAATGGCTGGAAGTATCATCATGCAGTAATTTTGAAGATTTTCAAGCTCGGCGCGGTAATATCAGATATAGAAAAGAAAAAGATAAAAAGGTAGATTATTTGCACACCCTGAATGGTTCCGGTGTGGCAACACCGCGTCTACTGGCCGCACTCCTGGAAGTATACCAGACTAAGTCGGGCGAAATCAAAATTCCAGAAAAACTGATCCCATATCTGGGTCATAGTATAATACAGTAAATTGCGCGCTTTCTGGTTAATATTAAATGTAATTTTCTGGACAATTTTAATTGGCAGCGCGGATCTTTTGGTATCCCTGTTCGATCGTGGAGGGAAATTTATCTCCCGCACAGCCCGCATCTGGTCAAAAATTATATTATGGGCAGGCGGCATTAAATATTCTGTACATGGTTTAGAATATCTGGATCCAGAAAAACATTACATTTTCGCAGCTAATCACGAGTCAATTTTTGATATTCCTTTAGCCTTTGCAGGATTACCCTTTACTATGGTTGCGATTGCAAAGCAGGAATTAAAAAAAATCCCTATCTTCGGCTGGGCCATGAGTGCCGGCGGGTTTATTTTTGTAAATCGAAGTCACCATAGAAAAGCTTTGGAATCGATTGCAGCCGCAGCTGAATCATTACAGAAAACTCCACGATCCATTTTATTATTTCCCGAGGGTACCAGATCTAAAGATGGGCAAATTCAAGTATTTAAAAAAGGCGGATTGGCTCTAGCCAGAAAAGCGGGAATGGCAATTGTGCCCGTGGCCTGCTGCGGTACCCATGAAATTTTATCCAAAAATGGTATTTCCTTTAATAATCAAGATGTAAAACTGAGGATTGGAAAACCTTTGGAAGCAGACCAGATATCTTCAATAAATGATCAGGAACTTGCCAGGAACGTCAGAGATCAGGTAATTAATCTAAAAAATGTCGATTAAAAGTATGGAGTCAGCTATTTTAAAAGAAAATACTTTTTATTCCTGAATATTTTTCAGCAGCGTTAAAGATTGATTAGTTGTAAAATAACCTCTGTATGCAATACATTTAGCTAATTAATATTCACGGAATGCCACAGCTGGCAGAGCAAACTCCGCAGAATCTGCATTAAATGAATATGCGGCTCAAATAATGATTAATTCCCTTAGAATTAATGAATTAATCAAATATGGAGAGTTTAAATGATATGGGATAGAAAAGCAGCGCATGAAAAGGCTGAAACGGTAAAATCTTCCGGGAAAAAAATAGTATTTACCAACGGATGTTTCGACATATTGCACCGCGGACATGTGGAATATCTTCAGCAGGCGCGCGACCTGGGTGATTTTTTGATCGTGGGTTTAAATTCAGATAGATCAGTCTCTGAACTCAAAGGTACTCAAAGACCGCTGCAGAATGAAGTTGACAGATCAATTATATTAGATGCTTTATCGTCAGTAAATGCAATTGTAGTTTTTGAAGAAGAGACTCCTCAGGAATTGATAAATGATATAGAACCTGATATTCTGGTTAAAGGCGGAGATTATCAATCCCATGAAATAGCGGGAAGTAAAACTGTACTTGCGCAGGGAGGCCGTGTTGAAATAATGCCCTTTATTTCCGGAATCAGCACCAGCGCATTAATAAAAAAGATGCAGGAAAAAGTCTTGCCAAAAGAAGGACGCACTTACTAACTTTGCCCGCTTTATCCAGCCCTAAATAGTAATGATAAATACAATTAGAGAAATATTAATAGTTTTAAGCGCCCTGACCATGATTTTTGGTCAAGTTTTACCTGTTTCGGCAAATTTTGGTGGAAAGGCTGGGAATAATTCAGACACAGTTGACGGGCAGATTCCTGGTGAAGAAGAAACTTTTGATCGTTTGCCGCATCTTTTACGGGATGTGAAAATGCTCCTGACAGATGCTCTGATTGCGGACGTACACGGGGATACCTTAGAAGTAATTTATACTCTTGACCGAATCAATGATCTTTTGACTGAGGCCGATCAGCTAGGTGAAATGACTGAAGATGATAGAGATGAATTTGATCGTTTTGAAAATGCATATGTTGAAATATACGTGCATCGTTTTAATACTCTGGATAAGACTGATGCTGCTTTGACAGCGGAAAAATTGAGAAAAGATGTTACCGGATTTATTGAACCTCTCGTCGTAGAAATGGGGGCCACCCAATTCACAGTCATTGACGACAGGGATGGACATATTCCGTTAGTACGCAACGAAAAAGTGGATCAATTTATTGAATTTTTTAGAACCAAAGGCAGGCGGCAATTCGAAATCTGGCTTGAAAGATATGATTATTACGGTCCCGCAATTAAAAATATAATCGCCCAAAATGGTTTACCGGATGATTTGATTTATTTAGCCATGATTGAATCCGGCTTTAATCCCCGTGCCTATTCCCGTGCAAACGCGGCAGGAATGTGGCAATTTATTTATTCAACCGGGAAAATGTATGGACTGCAGAGATCCTGGTATATTGACGAACGCCGAGACCCTGTAAAGGCAACCCATGCAGCCTGTGCTTATATCAAGGATTTATATGAGGAATTTGATAGCTGGTACCTGGCTTTAGCTGCTTATAATGTCGGCAGCGGAAGAATGCATCGAGCAATCAGACTGCATCAGACTAATGATTTCTGGCAGCTTCATTCCCTGCCCCGGGAAACGAGAAATTACATCCCGTATTTTTTAGCTGCTTCCATAATAGCCAGCGACCCTCAGGAATATGGATTTTTCAAAAAAGAGGGCAGCTCTCAGGAATATAGATATGATGAAGTAACAATAAATCAAAGCGCAGACTTATCTGTTCTGGCTCGGTCTGCTAAAATATCTTTGAAAACTTTAAAAAAATATAATCCGGAATTGCGTCAATCGGCCACACCCACAAAAAAATATACACTTAAACTTCCTACCGGTAGAAAAGACACATTTTTAAGCAATTTTAAGTCATTGCCGGATAATGAAAAATTTGCTCCTCAATATATCGTTCATAGGGTACGGTTCGGAGAAAGTCTAACTTTAATTTCCAGAAAATACCGGGTTTCAATTCATGACCTTGCAGCTGTTAATAAAATTAAAAACAGGCATAAAATACGTGTAGGCCAAAAATTGACCATTCCGGTTCCAGGCACAAACCTTTCATCAAAACCCAAACCAAGTGAAATACCCGGGAGTTTAAAAGTATTATATACTGTTAAAAAATATGATACTCTGGGTCAAATTGCTCAAACCCATGGTACTCGCGCCAGCCGAATCAGAAAATGGAATGGATTGCGCTATGGAGATTATATTTATCCGGGACAAAAATTGATTATATGGGTCAAACAGAGTTAATACATCCACCGCGTAAATCAGGCCGCTGGTTATGGTGGATTCTGGGCGCCTTTGCTTTAATTATTGTTTATAAAATAGGTTCTGCTTCTCAGGGGGCCGGCAGCGGCGGTTTGGGAGAGAAAGTAGGGATTATTGTTGTTGAAGGACCTATTTATACTTCTGAAAAAACAGTAAAAGATTTAGATAAGTTTCAAAAACGTAATGATATTAAGGCTCTTGTATTAAGAATTAATTCACCGGGTGGGGTTGTTGGACCGACCCAGGAAATTTTTGAAAAAGTAAAAGCCCTCAGTCTAATTAAACCGGTCGTATCATCTCTGGGAGCTGTGGCCGCCTCCGGGGGATATTATATCGCCCTTGCAGGCGACTCAATTTTGGCCAATGGCGGCACTATCCTCGGCAGTATCGGTGTAATAATGGAATACCCCATTGCCCGCGGATTATTAGAAAAAGTGGGTGTGGAATTCGAAACTATAAAAAGCGGAGAATTAAAAGATACAGGATCCATAACCCGGGCTGTAACTTCCCGGGACAGACAATATTTACAGGGCGTTGTTGATGATCTTTATGCTCAGTTTGTCAATGCTGTGGCTGTAGAGCGTTCTTTGCCTCGTACTGAAGTAGAAGTCCTTGCAGACGGCAGGGTTTTTACAGGAATACAATCACTTTCTTTAGGTCTAATTGATGGAATCGGTACGCTTGAAGATGCCGTTTCCCTAGCGGGCAGATTAGGTAAAATTTCCGGAGATCCAAGAACGGTTCGGATACCTAAAAAACGTTCTTCTTTTGTGGACTGGTTTCTTGGAGACAGGGTCGGGCAGAAAATTAATACAGTATTTGAAAAAATTCCAGCCTATCGCTGGCATATGGAGTAAAAAATGACAAAACGAGATATTGTCGATAAAGTTTCCTTAGCTACAGGTTTGACTAAAGTAGAAACGGAGACGGTGTTTAATGGAATTATGACAACAATCATAAATTCCCTTAGCCAAAATGAAAGAGTGGAATTACGAGGATTTGGAACGTTTGGTGTAAAACGTCGATTGCCAAAAAAGGCTCGTAATCCAAGTACAGGTGAAGTTATTTATTTACCTGAACGTCATGTGCCCACATTTAAACCTTCCAAGCACATGAGAATTTTTGTTAACGAAGAACTGTTAAAATAAAGAGGTATTATGCCCTGCGGTAAAAAACGAAAAAGACGTAAAATGAATACGCATAAACGTAAAAAACGGTTACGCGCAAATCGTCATAAGAAAAAGAATCGCTAGTCAGGGTTCGTCGATTCTTTATGCGGCGAATTTGGTTTCTATTAATTTTATTATCTCTGGCTCTGACTTCCCCGGTCAGAGCCTGGGGTTATCTTGGCCATCGCCGGATTAACCGGGAGGCGGCCCGGATTGTAGAAGGATCCTTCGGTGAATTTGTTAAAAGTAATGAATCCGCCTTGGCCTGGTACGGACCTGTTCCCGATTACCTTAAAAGTATAGATCAAAAAGAATTTCCACGGCATTTTATTGATGCCGATCTTTATGGTACATTCCCCTTTAAAGATATCCCGGCAGATTATGACAGTTTAATCGCCAAATATGGCGAAGATAATGTTTTAAGCTGGGGTTATCTGCCCTGGGTTATAGAATCAACCTGTGACAGAATTATCAGATTACTAAAACAAAATCGTTTTGATGAAGCAATTTTCCATATGGGAAGATTGGGTCATTATGTTTCGGATCTGTTTATGCCTCTACATACCGTTAAAAATTACAATGGTCAATTTACTGGAAATGAAGGAGTTCATTTTAGATGGGAAGGCCGGCTGGTAAAAGAATATGTTAAAGATATTCAACCATTTGGAACAGCTGCAGTTATTAAGAACCCGCTTGAAAGGGCCTTAAATATAATGAGGAATTCATTTAATCTTCATTCTCAAATCCTGGCGGCAGATACTAAAGCCAGAAAATTATTGACCCCTGATCAAATTTCTGAGCTGGATACTTATAAAATATTGACCTATGAGAAACCCTACCTTGACGTTTTATATGCAGAAACGAAAGATTTACTCCACCGGCAATTGGGCGGAGCAGTAACCTCCATTGCCGATTATTGGCTGTATTGTTATACGGCCGCGGATTCACCCGAATTACCCGATTAATGGATTCTTCCTCCCGCGCTCTCTCTGTAACTGAAGTTACCAGAAAAATCAAAGTTCTGCTTGAAAATTCATTTCAAAAAATAATTGTAAAAGGTGAAATATCTAATTTTAAGCAAGTTAGTTCCAGACACATTTATTTTACCGTTAAAGATGGAGGGGCGGAACTGAAATGTGTCATGTTTCGATCCAGCAATCAATACCTCAAATTCAAACTAGAAAATGGCATGGATGTAATTCTAAGCGGTAATTTAACTGTATATGAAGTAAGAGGTAATTATCAGTTATTAGTGCAAAATGTAGAACCGGCTGGATTGGGAACTTTATATTTAGCATTTGAGGCTTTAAAAAAACAATTGTCGGCAGAAGGCTTATTTGCAGATTCAAGAAAAAAACATCTGCCCTTGTTACCCCAAACAATAGGTGTCATTACTTCCCGAACCGGTGCGGCTCTCCAGGATATACTTAATATATTAGGCAGAAGATCGCCTTTTGCAGAGATTATCATTAGACAGTCACTCGTTCAGGGTGAAAGCGCCGTAGACGACCTTGTATCTGCCCTGACGGATATGCAGCAGCAAAACCGGGCTGATGTAATAATATTTGGCAGAGGGGGCGGATCAATAGAAGATCTGTGGTCCTTTAATGCCGAAAAAGTAGTGAGGGCCATTGCAGATTGCAAAATTCCAATTATATCTGCTGTTGGTCACGAAACGGATTTTACTCTCAGCGATCTGGCTGCTGATTTACGAGCTCCAACTCCCTCAGCTGCAGCAGAACTTGTATGCCTAAGCAGCAGAGAAATACATGAAAAAAGTTTTAACAGTCAATTACTGCTGAAACAAATGATAGTTAGAAAACTGGAAACCGTCTGGCAAAAATTGGATAATCTGGAAGGCCGCATAACATCCCGGCAGCCGCTTTTAATCCTGGAGCAATACAGGGAAAGATTAAACATCTGTTATAGACACCTGAGGCAATCTATGAATCACTATTTAACTCTGTTTAATAGCGGGCTGCAGGGTATTGAAAACGAATTAAAGGCTCTTAATCCTCATAAAATTCTTGAAAGGGGTTATTCTTTGGCATTTAAAAATGATGGATCTATTGTACGGGCTGAATCGAATCTAAAAAGGGGAGAAGATTTC
>JAZFSI010000087.1:0-2952 GCA_036446075.1 Fidelibacterota bacterium | reverse complement strand
TCTCGATTTCATTTAAAGTCATGGATTTTTCATTTTTATTATCATTGGCATAATAATCTATTCTTAAGGGATAAAACGTGTCTACCCTGATAAACAGAATTATTCGGGGAAAGTCCTCCTCGCTGTCTTCTTTTCTAAGGGATTCAAGTTTCCAGCAATCTGTTCCCTCATAGGATACGGACCCAAGGTTGGTTGTATTATAATCAGCTTCCCAGGTGTCCTGAGAGGCAAAGTCCTCGAAGGAGAAATCACTGCCCTGAACTTTCTGCTTTTTAGCATGACTGGCTAATTTTCTAACCCGGCGCGTGCGTGGGAAATAGGTCCAGATATCGTCCCCATCATTAAGCATGAGAAAGGATTGTCCTTTCACGCTGACCGGTTTAATATAACGGAGGAGGGATTTTTCACCCTTATTTCCGCTAAACATTTCAAATTCAAAAGTGCGTTTACGCCCATCGGCGTAATGATTGGTCTGGAGCATAAGGCTGCGGCTGTTTTCCGGCGACATTTGCGCCGTCATGCTATCGATCAAAACCTGTCCCTCAGGAATTTGAGCCGAGATTACAAGGTGTAAAAAAACCAAGACAAAAGAAAGTTTGTTGATAATTGCTATTTTCATTTTAAAATACCCCGCATAAAGGATTTAATCGCCGCTTGGGTTTTTGACCTGAATTCCTGATCATTTCTAAACAAAACAAACTGCCAGGCCAGGCCGTCCGTAAAAGCCAGCAGCAGGATGGCTACTCCCTCGGTATCCATTGCTCTGAATTCACCGCTTTTTACCCCTTCTTTGAGCAGTGCTTTAATTTCTTCCCGATAATATGCATAGGTTTCCACAAATAATGAATTGTCAGAACCATGCCAGAGATCCCGTCCCGCCTGAGCCCAAAGTTCAATTACAATCAGCATGGCAGCGTCCATTTCATCAAAAAGACCCAGGGCAATTTGAATAAAGTCTGTTAATTTCTCTGTTGGGGTTTTGGGTTGGCTTTTAAGTTCTTTGAAAGCTGCTTTGAAATGTTCAAAAAAGTTTTTTTCAATAGCCTGGAATATTTCATTTTTGCTGCGGAAATATTCATATATAGTGCCCTTACCGATTCCTGCCTCTAAAGCAATATCTGCAATTTTTCCCTTTTCCAAACCTTTCCGCGCGAAAACTATAACTGCAGCTTCCAGTATTTGATGATATTTATTCATGTTGTATGTTGACCGACCAGTCAGTCAAGTTTAGTAATAAAACCTTATATGCTTCAAGTTCAATTTATTAAGAATGGATCCTCACCGCGCGGAAACCAGAAGGAAAGTTACGAGTTACGTGTGCAGTTACGGGAGGGGAAAATGTAACGGGTGACGCGTGACGGGTGACGGGTAACAGGAAAATTCCCAGAATTTTTTACCTTCACCCCTCGCTATTCACCGCCCATTCCATGGAGAGCTTCCGCCTAAATTAACGGGCCCAGACTAAATCCACGAGAGGCAGCAGATGGGCCTGGGTCCCAAAGGGATATCGCCCCGCCGTGAGCTTATATCCAAGTTGTAGCTGAAAGGTTTCGTTTTTGGTCCACTTTAAGAGGGTTTTATGTTCAAATGCAAAATCTTCGTGCCCACCGGGCAGAAGAAAAAGATCGTAATCTATCAAGTAGGACCAGCGTCTTTTCAGGGATTTAGAAATATCTGCTCCAATACGGAATAAGGCCCGGTTAAAATAAACTGACATCCTGGGAAATATAAGTGGCAAATCAATGCTGGCCCTGCGCACCAGCTTGTCGCCCAGGGACAGGGAAAAGCCCCCTTTCAGGGTCAATTCCATCTCATTGGCAATTTTTCTCGTAAATAAAATTTCATTACTGATAGATATCATCTGAGGAATATGGAATTCCGGTGATATGAGGGCAAATTTATCCGGTTCGCCCAGTTCCATTCCCAAAGGGCTTTGCAGCCAGCGCAGCATGGGAGTAGGGTAAACAAGACCGTGACGAGTCGCTACTCTCCAGCCCAGGCGATTGTTCCGGGCAATCTTCAAATTTAAATTCGGCATTAAAAATGTGGAAAGCTTATAGGTGGATATTTCCATGGTGCCGGAAAAGCCATATCTAAGTGGTTGAAAAAAACCCATTTCCAGGCGGCCCTGGGGCAATAAGCGGGCCGTACCATCAGACCAGATTTCAGAATTAGCAAAAAGCAGGCTGGATAAAATCATTAAACAGCTTAATCGAAATTTAATCATTGGGGTACTTTCCAGCTGGCACTGACCGGCATGTGGTCAGATAAAAGTTTTGCCTCTTGATGGGTTTTCTCTGATCCGGATATCCAATCTGTATTGGTCCAAAGATAATCTAATTTCCGGTCCAGATCCGGATTTTTGGCAGAACTATGGGTAAAATGGAGAGTTTCGTCATCTAAATAATCAGCTAAAGATATGACCGGATAATAACCAGTATTTTCAGCATACAGAATGCTCAGCAAGTCTGCCTCCGTCGTGAAATAGCTGCCCCCCCGATGCAGCGGTTTATCACCGGGGCTATGGAAAGAATCGCCGAAACATTTATCTTCCTGGCAAAAATCCGTTGAATCCGCTCCCGGCGGAAGGGCGTTTAAATCTCCCCCGGCAACAAAGCTTCCCCCATCAGCAGTAATTGTATCCAGTATATCCTTGAAGGTTTGAATTTGTTTTATTTTAGTGTCATCAGTAGCAAAAGCTGAAACATGTACACAAACAGCATAAAAGCCGGCTGTCCCCGGCATGTTTACCTCCGCCTTAAGCACGTTTCGCCGTAAATAGAAATATTTTGTAAGCTTTTCCTGGTCTCCACGCAGGGCAAGTTGTATCCGTTCCGCATTTTTCAGTTCCCATTTAGAAAGGATAGCGTTGCCTGTATTTATGCGGCCCAGGCCATCAGCCAAAATAACCTGGGATTCCCACACGGATGCAAATACGCCATAATTAAAATC
>JAZFSI010000086.1:0-3827 GCA_036446075.1 Fidelibacterota bacterium | reverse complement strand
TGAAACCAGCATGGCTGTACCCAGATCATCTCCCACAATTACTTCATCGGCATTAGCTCTTTTAATATGGGTTAAATTGTTGCGGTCAGAAATATAAGCTACTACTCTCACGTTGGGGACCATACTTTTAATTGTTAAAGTGGCAAAAATGGTTTTTTCATCAGCGCTGGCCAGATCATTTTTACTGCGGTTTGGAATAATAATTACTGTATCCGCTTTTCTCAAGTTAGCTTTAACTAGAATATCTTCCTGCGTAAAATCACCGGCCACATAGTGAATGTTTAAACTTTTAAAGCGGTTTTTTAATTGCCGGACTTCCTCCTCTTTTAATTCATTGATAAGGGTTATATTTCCGGATTTGCCCTGCTTAAGGTTTTCAAAAGCCTCCAGGATATTTTCTCCATCCTGGTTCCACCCGCATAGAATTAAATGATTTTGAATATGAAGCTGTTCCAAACCTTTACCCTCCCGAATTTCTTTAGCTACAAAAATAGATGAAATTGTTGCCGTAAGCATGGATACGAGAGAAATTCCCGCAAACATGACTAAAACTGCAACCAGGCGGCCGCCGGATGTTTCCGGGGAAAAATCACCATAACCTACAGTTGTCATGGTAACAATTGCCCACCAGAAAGGATTCTCATTTTCAGAAATAGGGCCGGATTCCATGAATCTCAGGAGCAGTCCCCCAGACAGCATAGTTACAAATATACCTGCCCCGACCAGGAAAAAACTGTTCCTAAATAATGTTTTTAACCACAATCGCATTAGTATAATTTAATTAATCCTAGCGTCGGGTCAATCCTGTATTAGCATTCCAAATTCTTGAATAAATATTCGTTATTTCTCAAAAGTGACTCGAGAATCCTTGAGAAAAGTAAATACTAAGTCGATACTTAGAAAGAATTTTTACGATTCAGCTTTCACTTTATTAATTATCACAAGACTTGAGTTAGCAGCGCGCAGCGGGACAGGCAGAAGTCAGAGGGGAAAATGTAAAAAGTTAGTAGGCGATAGTTTGTAGAAATATTTTTTACCCGTCACCTGTCACGTAAAAAAATCTCTGATTTTTTTACCGTTACCCGTTACTTTTCCCGTTACTTGTCACTCGTAACACGTAACTTTCTCTGAAATACTGCCACTGTTTCGATATGCGGAGTATGGGGAAACATGTCTACCATAGAAACACTTTTTAATTCATAACCATTTTCCAGCATTACCAGAGTATCCCGAGCCTGAGTTGCGGGATTGCAGGAAACATATATAATTTTTTCGGCACCCAATAATGGCAGAGCAGATACCATATCCTTGTGCATTCCTGCGCGAGGAGGATCCACAATTATTACGTCCGGCGGGGGAATATTTTTTAATTTACGATGCTGTTTAAAATATTTATCAAGGTTGGCTACATGGAAATAAGCATTTCCAATCCCGTTGCGGACTCCATTGCGCACTGCATCTTCTACAGCAGAAACAATAACTTCAAAACCGTGTACTTCGCGAGCTTTTTGAGCTAAAAAGAGGGAAATTGATCCGGTACCGCAATACAGGTCGTAAACAATTTCATGACCTTTTAAATCAGCTACTTCTAAAGCGCATGTATATAAATTTTCGGCCTGCAGAGTATTAGTCTGAAAAAATGAATTGGCGGATATTTCAAAAATTAGATCACCAATTTTTTCTTTAATAGCAGGTTGTCCAAACAGCAGTAATTCATATTCCCCAAAAGCAACGTCTGCTTTTCTGGTATTTATATTATTTACTAGAGTAGTGATTTCCGGGAATTCGGTAATAAGGGTTTCAACCATGGGCTGCAGCAGATCGGGATTTTCGTAAGAAGTCACAAAATTAACCATCAGATCTCCGGTATTAAAACCAAAGCGCAGCATTAGGTGGCGCAAAAATCCGTTATGGGTTCTTACATCATATGGTTTTAGTCCCAACTGGGTTGACAGTTCCCGAACTCTTCTAAGAATTGCATCGCCTTTTTCGGGCATAATGTGACAAGAGTTTATATTTAAAATTTTATCAAATCTTCCCGGGATATGAAGGCCCAGCGCAAAGGTATTGCTGCTGTCCTGGGGTTCATCTTTTAAAATCCAGCGTCGATTCGAAAAAGTAAATTCCATTTTGTTGCGATAATGGAAAATATTTTCGGCAGGAATTACTTTTGCCACTTCAAAATCAATTAGGCGGGCCTGGCGGCGAAAAATATCCTTAACCTGCTGCATTTTTTCCGCCACCTGCTGATCGTAGGCCAGTTGCTGAACTTTGCAGCCGCCGCAAACTGGAAAATGTTCACAGACAGGTTTAACCCAGTTACTTGTATTTTTCAGAATTTCTACAGCTCTTCCTTCTGCAAATCCCTTTCGTTTTTTGTATATGAGAGCTCTGACAGTTTGACCGGGAATGGCATTTTTAATGAATATTACAAAATTATCGACCCGCGCCACCCCCTGGCCCCCGAAGGCCAGTGATTCTATGGTCAAAATTAATTCTGCGCCTTTTTTAACTATCTGTGGTTGGGCTTCCGGCATTTTAATCCTTGAATTTAGACCGGCAATTATAAAGAATAAGTAAACTGCAGACCAGGGAAAAATTTATTATAATTTCTTATAATAACCGGTCTTAAAGTAAGGGCAGATTTTGTTGATTTTAATATACCCGTTTGGATTGATTTATTTCTGGCAATTCCTGAATATGTAAAATACCAGCCGCCCAATACTGCACCTATATCAATAACCCGGGCCAAATCGGAATTCAAATCAAAACCCAATATCAAAGCAGTTCCGCTCCAGGCCAGATAACTGGCAAAAGCCCCCAGAGTTATAATTTTCGCTTCCACTTTAGTTAAATTTATGGAATTAACCAGTTTATCAGCTATAAAGGCGCCTCCATTTACGGCCGTTAGCAAAATCGCCATGCTGGAACGGTAATTATCAATATCCGCAAGGATCAGCAGTTCCGCGTAAGTAAAAAAGCCCACTGCCATACCGGATGAAACGAACAGAGCATCACCGCCGCTATAATTTTTTTTACTCACATATTTATGGGTCATATAACCGCCTGCCAAACCTCCGGCAAAACTTAAAGGAAATCCAATTCTCAGCCAGTTTTCATAATTACCTGAAGGTATGTCTGTTATAATTGAGTATAAACCCCAAGTGTTTAATAATCCCAGATTAACACCTTTTGTAATCATACTGCTCTGTCCATCGCTTGGATTCCATTTTCTCCACAAACGATCTGCCTGCCAGATACCCAGGGGTGCAGCCAGCATTTCCCAGGTAATTAATAATTTAAAGTCTTGGTCAAATTTACGCCAGTTGTCGGCACCCACCAGAAATAATAAAGGCCATCCCGATAATAAGCCAAGACCGGCGCCTGTATTTTGGAAATAAGCCCGGCTTAAAGGTATATTCATCTTTTTTGTGTAGGAAGAACTGATAAAATATCCGCCGGCAAATGCTAAAAGTTGAAATCACGCCAAAAATTCGCCATCATTAATATCCGCAATATATGGAATACCCCATCCGTATAATCCATTGCCCATGGACATGTTCTGAACAATTATCCAGGGCCTTCCGGCCTGGGAAAAAACTGGTTTTTCGGATATATTTTCTTCTACAGTTTTTAAATTAGAAATGTCTGCGTCCGAAAGCTTTAATGATTCCTGTAGTATATCCAGCATTTTCTGCTCTTCAATAGTTAAAACGCTATCCTGGAAAGCCTGATCATAACTTTGTTTATAAATACTGATTTGACCGAAAGAAATTTCAATTAAGAATATAAATAAGAACTTTTTCAACATCGGGGAAGTTACGAGT